>ONEP01000213.1 GCA_900316875.1 Candidatus Ruminimicrobium bovinum | reverse complement strand
AAGTATTACAAGTAAAAATAATAATGTAATAGAAAATTACATAGCACTTTTTGAGAAAGCATTTATATTTTATAAAGTTAAAAGATATGATATTAAAGGTAAAGAATTATTAAACAGTCTCGAAAAATATTATATAGTTGATAGCGGACTACGGACGCATATATTGGGAAGGTTATCCGATACGGGAAGAGTTATTGAAAACATAGTTTATTTTGAACTTTTAAGAAGAGGATATAAAGTATCTGTTGGAAAATTTTACGACAATGAAATAGATTTTATTGCTTATAATGAAAAAGAAAAATTATATATACAAGTTTGTGAAGATATAACAACGGAAAAAACAAAAAATCGTGAAATAACTCCTTTAGAAAAAATAAAAGACAGTTTTCCTAAAATTATATTGACGACAAATGAAATTGAAGTTCAAACAACAGGCACGGGAATTCAAATTATAAGTTTAACAGATTGGTTGTTGAAATAAAATTTTAACCGTTAAAAAAAACTACAGCCATAATTTGATATGGCTGTATTTTCTTTTATCTAAAAATAAGCACTTAAACCGCATCTTCAAAGAAAGAGTTTTTATCTTGTTCCAAAACGGTATTAATTTTTTGTTGAACATCCAATAGTTGTTTTATTTTATCGTCAACAATAATATCTTTTAGCTGTATAGGAATAACCAAGTTTATACCTTGTATACTTGTGCATCTGCTTATTGCGACATAAGTTTGTCCGCTTGCAAAAGCCCCTTTTGTTCCTAAATCCACAAGTATTTTATCAAAAGTTTTACCTTGACTTTTATGTATGGTTATAGCCCATGCCAACCTTATTGGATATTGTTTAAAACTTGCAACTTTAACTTTAACATAATCTTGTTCTTGTTCGCTCCAAACAGTTTCATACATTGCCCATTCATTTCTTTCTACATTTACTATATGCCCGTTATCAAGTTTAACTGTAATAGTTGAATTAAAAAAAGATTTTCTGTTTATATTTATTCTTGTAACCGTTCCCATTGTTCCGTTGATGTATTTACCGTCCGAATCATTAATTAACATCATTATTCTTGCACCAACTCTTAAGGTTATTGTTTGTTCTGTCGGGTAATCGTTAGGTTTTATTTTATCTCTGTTTCCTTCAATTATTGCATAAAATTCCTGTTCCGTGGCTTTGTTAAGTTTTTGTAATTCTTGCTTGTTATAATTGTTTGCAGTTTCATTCATGGTTGTTAATTTTATTACCGAAGGAATATTTTCCATTGTTGTTTGCTTATTTAATATATCTATTTCAGTTTGTGAAATGTTGTTTTCCCTCATATCGTTTAAAATATTTATAAATTGTTCATCTTTTTGTCTGTAAATTTTGTCAAAGTTTATAATGTGTAAATAACTTTTCCTTAAACAAAAAGAACTTAAAAAGTAGCAAGAGTCATATTTTTTCGGCCTTCTTTTAGCTGTAATTAAATTTATTATTTCATCTTCCGTTTGCGGCAATTCTCCTGTAAATTGGTCTGCTTCATCATTTTTTACAACAGGCGGAAGTTGATATAAATCACCTATAAATACCATTTGTATTCCTGCAAAAGCTATCATTTTCTTTTCTTCGGCAGAAGCATTAATTCTTAAGAATTTATCTATACAATCCAACAAATCTGCTCTTAACATAGAAGCTTCATCTATGATTATGGTATCTAAATGTTGGTATTTTGCTATTTGTGACGGATCTGTTTTATAAATTCTTGAGTAACTTACATCTCTGCCGAAATGGAAAAACGAATGTATTGTTTGCCCGCCTGCATTTAATGCGGCAACACCTGTTGTTGCCAACACTACAAACTTTTTGTTTTTCTTTTTTAACTCTTCAGTTGCTAACTTTAAAAATGTTGTTTTACCTGTTCCTGCTTTTCCGGTGATAAAAACATTTTCATTTGTGTTCAATAATAAATCCAATGCTTTACTAAAATCTTGATTAATTTCAATTTTGTTCATTTTTTTCTCCTTTTTTATTTTGTGCCTACACTTTATATGAATATCTTCATATTTCTGACACATTTTTCTTTTTGTTTATTGTTTTAATTTTTTCCTTGCACTAATAGAAAAGTATTGGCAAAATATGACAATTTTTCTTTTTTGTCATAATTAGCCAATAATTCTTATTTTGTATAAGCAAGAAATGTGAAATTTAAAATGTTTTGGGTGTTGTGTCACAATTTGTCAATTATATTGTATGTTTAGGAAATTAAAATAAAGCAGTAAGAGAAAACAAATGAACATTTTAGGAAACAATAACAACAAAAAAACAGAAACATGGCAAAAAATATTTTTATTTTCATACATATTATTACTTTCAACATTAATTGGTTTATCAATTGAAATATTATTTGAACATTCTGATTTTTTATTTTTGAAATCAAACGAAGAAATTAAACAATATATTGATAATAACACGAATATAATAGAAAAAACAGCATTTTACTTAGCCAAAAAAGGTAATTTGGAAGTAATAAAATATTTAATAGAAGAAAAAAATTTAGATGTTAATATTAAAGATAAATCCGGAGAAACAATTTTATTTAATGCTTGCGAAAGCGGTAATTTAGAACTTGTGAAATATTTAGTTGAAGAGAAAAGATTAAATGTTAATGCTGAAAATATTGCAGGACAAATTGCTTTGTATAAAGCTTATAAAAGCGGTAATTCAAAAATTGCAGAATATCTTTTGAAACAAGGAAATGTAGAAACTCTTGAATATTTAAAAAAACATGGACTTGAAATAAAGCCAAAGGATTATATTCCTGCTTATTGGCATAGAGCAATAAACAGATATAAATTAGAGCAATTTGACGAAGCAATTAAAGATTTCGACAAAGTAATAGAACTTGACCCTAATTTTATTTCTGCTTATTACAATCGAGGAAATGCTAAACAAATGTTAAAACAACATGAACAAGCAATCAAAGACTACGACAAAGTAATAAAACTTTATCCAAAAAAAGCCATTGTATACAACTATAGAGGATTTAGTAAATATTATTTAAAACAATATGAACAAGCAATTAAAGATTATAACAAAGCAATAGAACTTGACCCAAAATATCTTTTTGCCTATTACAACAGAGGTTTTGCCAAATATATGTTAAAGAAATATGACGAAGCAATTAAAGATTATGACACAATAATTAAATTTAATCCTAAATACAGTTATGCTTATTATTATCGGGCAGTTCTTAAACAAAATTTAAAACAATACAACGAAGCAATTGATGATTATAATAAAGCAATAGAATACGAACAAAATAAAGTTCAAGCTTATAATCAAATAACTTATTGCTATTTATATACAAACCAACCGGAAAAAGCATTAGAGAGCATAAAAAAGGCATTGGAATTGGAACCTGATAATGCAATGTATATTGATACCTTAGGCGATGTTTATAAATATATTAAAGATTATTATAAAGCAATAGAACAATACAAAAAAGCAATAAATATAAATAAAAAACAAACAGCATCATATAACAATCTGATTGAAATTTATAAAACATTAGGAAAAGAAAAAGAAGCAAAAGAAATTGAAGAAAAATTAAATGAAATAAAACAGGAGGAGTAAAATGGTAGGTTCTTTAGAGTATTATATTGGATCGTTTGTAAATTCTTTAATTTGTTTAGTTATTACACATTTTGTTTTTATAACGGTTGTATTTAGTTTTTCATTTATTATTTCTTGGCTAATATTTTATTTGATGTTTTCAACAAAAAGAAAAAATAAAAATAAGCCGGATAAAAGTATTTTGGAAAATGAATTTATAAATGAAATAAAGATTGATAATAAAGTAATAAAAATATGGCAAAAAATATTGTTATTTTTATATATAGTATTAACTATAGTAGCGATAGAATTATCAATTTATCATCATAATGTGTATCCTTTTAGAATGCCAAAAATGTTGATATTGATATTTCTTGTTATTATGGATGGACAATTGATGTTTTATTTTTACAAACTTCTTATTAAATATAAAAACAGGTTTATAAATAAGTATCGTAATCGTAATATTATAATACGGACAGTATTTTTTTTATGGATTCCGATTTTATTAATCGTTTTTAAGATTTTTTCAAATTATTCAATTTATTTAGGTATAAGCAATTTATTTAAAAAATTATTTTCATATATTTTCCTTTAATATAAAACGAATTCTTTTGGCTTTAAGTGTCATAAAGTGTAAATTTAGTATATAAAAGTTTAAATAAAACAGGAGAATAATTAAAATGGGAAAAATTAAAATTGCAGGTTGCGGCAGTAGCGGAAGAAATATTTTAAATCGTTTGATTGAAGGAAAAATTGACTTCGAACAAATTGAATTCTATTTGATAAATAGTGATGCGGCTTCACTAAAAAAATCAAAAATTAAAAATAAAATTTTAATAGGAGACGGTTTGGGTTGTGCTTGTAGTATAAAGAGAGCAAAACAATATTTAGAACAAGCAAATAACGAAATCAGAAACATGTTGACAGATACGGATTTGTTAATTCTTACAACCGGTATGGGTGGAGGAATGGGAACGGCTGCTGTTTGTGAAATTGCAAAAATAGCAAAAGAACAAAATATTCCGACAATAGCCGCTGTTACAACACCATTTACCTTTGAAGGTTTAGCAAGAATAACTAATGCAGAAAACGGAATAAAAGAATTAAAAGAATATACAAATACAATTTTTGTTTTTAAAAACGATAATATTTTTAATTATATTAACGAAAAAGAAGATACATCTTGTGAAAAACTTTTTAACTTTATAGATAGTGTTATGGAAGAAATAATAAACTCAATAATAACAACAATAAAAAATAAAAATAATATTGATATTAATGATTTAAAAATATTAATAGAAAAAAGCTCAAATATAATAATATTAAAAAAAGTGTAAGAAACATCGAATTAATGGATATAATGTCATAATTTGCCAATTTAATTATATGTGTAGGAAATGAAATTTTGAGGGGTTTATGAATAACAAAAATTTATATGAAAAATTATTTAAAAATTGTAAAAACGGAAATATTGAAGCGGTTAAATTTTTAATAAAAAACGATTTGGATATAAATTATAAAGATAAAGAAGGCAAAACTGCTTTGTTTTATGCTCGTAATAATTTAGATATAGTGAAATATTTAGTAGAACACGGAGCCGATGTTAATATTAAAAATAATTCAGGTGATTCGATTTTATTTTATGCTTGTTTTACAGAAAATTTTGAGTTAATTAAATATTTAGCAGAAGAAACAAATGCAAAAATTAATGACACCTATGATGATGGAAATATTATTTTATTTCGTTTTTTAGCAACACTTAATTTTGAAACAATAAAGATTTTAGTAAAAAAAGGTTTGAATATATATCAAAAAAGTGTTTTTGGATCGTCCGCTTTGTTTTTTGCTTGTTATAACAAAGATTTAAGGATAATAAAATATTTAGTTGAAGAAAAAAAATTAAATGTTAATGTTAAAAATAAAGCAGGAGAAACAGCTTTATTTGAAGCATGTAAAGCGGGAAATTTAGAAATTGTTAAATATTTAGAAAAATGTGGATTAGACATTAATGTTAAAAATAAAGCAGGAGAAACAGTATTATTTGCTGCTTATAGTAGTAAAAAATTAGAACTAATAAAATATTTGATAGAAGAGAAAAAGTTGAATGTTAATGCTAAAAACAACTATGGAAAAACAATTTTATCCAAATATTGGATAAGATATAATTTGGAACTTGTAAAATATTTAGTCGAAATTGGAGCTGATGTTATTAATGAAAGAGGATTCCTTTCCAATGCTTGTAAAAATGGAAATTTAGAGTTAGTGAAATATTTAGTAGAACACGGAGCCGATGTTAATATTAAAAACAATAATGGAGAAACTGTTTTATTTGATTCTTGTGAAAGTGAAAATTTGGAACTAATAAAATATTTGGTAGAAGAGAAAAATTTGAATGTTAATGCTAAAAACGACTATGGAGAAACAGCTTTGTTTAAAGCATGTAAAACAGGAAAGTTAGAAATAGTTAAATATTTAATAAAACAAGGAATTGATATTAATGCTAAAGATGAAAATGGATTAACTGTATTATTTTTTGCTTATAAGAAAAAGAATTTAGAGATAGTTAAATATTTAGCAAAATTATTTGATGCCGGTTATAAAAAAAGTTTGAAATTAAATAATTTTTTAATAGAGAATGAGGAGCATGAAACTGATATTAATGCTAAAAATGAATTTGGAGAAACAATTTTATTTAATGCTTGTTTTGAAGGTGATTTAGATATTGTTAAATATTTAGTTGAAGAAAAGAAATTAGATATTAATGTTAAAGATAAAAACGGACTTTCTCCTTTGTTTTCTGCTGTTATTACTGCATGTTGTTTTAATGAAAAAATAGATATAGTGAAATATTTAATAGAACACGGAGCCGATATTAATGCTAAATCTAATAAAGGTGAAACTGTTTTATTTTTTTGTTTTTATAATGGTGGGTTTATGGAATTAGTGAAATATTTTATATCTAAAGGACTTGATATTAATGTTAGAAATAACGAAGGTAAAACGGAATTATGGTATGCCAAACAAAGTAAAAACGAAAAAATAATTAAATATTTAAAAAGTATCGGAGCAAAAGAATAAAAAAAGGAGGATTAAAATGGACCCGATAATACCATTTATAATAATGTTTACAATTTGTTGTGCAATTGTTGCTGTAGGCTTATTTGCAGGTACATTTTTAGTATCTTTTGTAATAGTTAAAATATGGCAGTTTTTTGTCGGCAAACAAGCAGAAAGAAATGTTGAAAAATATCTTAAAAACAATCCTGATTTATTTAAGGATGATAAATAATAATAAGGGAGAATAAAAAAATGAAAAAAATATTATTAAGTTTGTATTTAGTTTGTCAGGCAATTATGCCGGCTTATTGTGATAGCGGCGATATAGAAACTTTATGGTATCTGTTTAAAATGTTGTTAGTGATAATTTCTCCATTTGTAATATTATTTATAATTGTTTTTTTAATGTCTCTTCTGTTAGAGTGGTATGCAAGCGATGTCGAGAACCATCCTGAAAGAAGACTTATAGTTATTATAATGGATATTATTTTGGGCATATTAACTTTAGGTACTATATGGCTTAATAAAAGAAAATAATGTAGTAAAGAGTTTATAATAAAATGCTAAAATACTAAACAGGGTGAATTATATAAAAAAAATAATGGAGGAGAGCAAAAATGCTTTTTCAAACTAATTTACAAAAAGAAAAAAATGAAGAAAAAGAAGATGAAAAAACTAAAGAACTTTATAGAAAAGTAAGTGATTTTTTGGGATTAGATAAAAAAGGGATAATTGCTATAGATATTTATGATGTTAAAGCTATTTTAAAAGATTCAAAAAAATTTATTATGACTATGGACGAAGATGAAAGTTTAGCAAAAGCATTTTCAAAAGCTATAGAAAAAGAACCTGAAATTAAAAATGCAACAAGTTTATTGATAAATATATTTTATCCGCAAAACAATCCTATAACATCAAAAGATTTGACTGCATTCAACGAAATTTGTAAAGCCGAATTTAAAAAATGTGTATTTATCAAACGAGGCGAAGTTGTTGACAACAACCTTAACACAGCTAAAAAAATAGCCATCCTCGCAACTTTTAATTAACAAATATATTTATAAAACACCCTAAAATAACTTAGGGTGTTTTTTGCCAATAAGGATATGGCAAATAAAATTTAACAATAGTTAATAAATTTGTAAAACAAATTTTTAAAACACTTCAGTTTACCTTAAACTATCTGACCTTTAACAATAATTTCAGTCGGCAAATGCTTCGTTTCTGCTCAAAAATTAAAAGTTTTGAATTGCTAAAAAGATTGTGTCATCCCGCACTTGATGCGATATCTTGTCGTTAAAAATGTGGTTGATTTTTTTATAAATATGGTATATAATATGGGTACGTCGAGACTGTGTCTTATCACAGGTTTGAGTTTTTACTCAACTCGACGTCTTTTTTTTATGGTTCTTTAGGAAATTTTACTATTCCGTAACCTAATACTTTGCCATCTTTATTGCGGATATTATTTTTTATTTGCTTATAGTATTTATCGTCGTCTTTTTCTATTTTCCTAAAAATCGCACCGGCTACAATATCGGCAAATTGGATACCAACACTTAAATGAGACGGAGCGATAAACAGCCCTTCTATTAAATTGTTGAATTTAGAATTGTTTTCTCTGTCTGCAATCATCAAATTATGATGTAAAGTCCTTAATCGGTTATCTTCAAATGATAATCTATTGTCTATTATAACAAGTCCATTAAATTCTGCACCTGATGTTCTTGATAAATCTTGTAGATAATATTGAAATCTTTCAACCGCTTGTTTATAACTATACCAATATAAATCATCTTTACTTTTTATATACGAAAGTTTATATGCTTCTTCAACATTAGTTACTGTCGATATAATTTTTATAGATTTATATGATGTAATAATGCTATATAATTTTGAACGAACTTCGTCCTTTTCTTCAAAAGTAAGATGTTTTAATCCGTTTTCTTCATCTTTATTATTAGGTGAAAAATATCTCCATTTTATTTCGGAGTTAATATTATATTCTTTCTTTAAATTTCTTAATTTTTTATATATTTCTTTCCAATGATTTTCCGGTATAATAACACCACCGATAACAAAATATTTTGAATGTTTTTTATCTTCAGGTACTATTGTTCCGGATTCGTCAATAAAAAATAAATGCATTTAATCCTCTAAATTTATAATAAATTTAACAATTAGTATTCTATAAAAAATAAGTAATAAAGTGTAAATAAAAAAATTAAAATTATTATTATTCTTCTTATAACATTTCTTCAAAACCAACTTTAAAATCCTAAAAAGATTTAGTAAACACTGTTCACGAAATTGGTACAGCAGTATAATTATTATTTGAATATTAAAAATATCATATTGTTTATTATTAAAGATTATTTGATTAGTTTTATTGCAGATTTAATAATATCAACGATTTGTTTTTGTTGCTTTTTGGATAATGTAGAAAATAAATATTTAACTGAATTTATTATACTATCATCAATTGTTGAATTATTATGGGTGTTTCTTATTAAATTATCACAAGATGTATTAAGAGCTTTTGCTATTTTTATAAATGTGTCCAAACTTGGTTTTGATGTGTTTCTTTCTATACTACTTAAAAACTTTGTTCCTATTTCTGCTCTACAAGCAACTTCCTCTTGAGTTAAAGATAATTTCTTTCTCTCTTCTTTAATTCTCTTACTTATTGTAGTATAAATATCTTCTTTAAACATTTGTAGTTATTCTCCCAAAAATACTTCTTAATTTTTACATTTTTTTTAAATTTTTAATACTACTTATAAGTAGATTATTAGTTCTATTTATAAGTTGATAAATTGATTTAAAATTGATAGTATATGTTTCGAATAGTAGTTTTAAAAAATTTTAAAATTAAGGGAAAAAAATGAGTGAATGTAAATATTTAAAAATAGAAATTATTGAAAAGAAAACTTTAGGTAATCCTATTTATGGGCAAAATAGGATTTGTAAAATAAAAGAAGAAAAGATTGATACAGAAAAAATAGAATCTATATTAAGTAAAGAAATAGAAAAAGGATGTCTTGGTGGTGGATCTGGTGTAAAATTTTGCTTGTTTAATAGATTAGAAGACTGTCCTTGTAACGAAAATAATAAAAAAGGATAGTTTCTTATGAAAAACAAAAGATTTTTATTATCAAAATTCTATAAAAACTATAAAAGTGTAATATTTGATAATGAAGGAAATAAAAAAAAATTGAAAGAAATTGTAAATAAATTATTACCTTATATTATGGAAAATGAAAATTTAGAAAAAATTATTATTAACAAATTTTATTATTGTTTAAAAGGATTTAAAGAAGGTATTACAAAAGAAAAGATGAAATCAGGAATAAAGAATTGTATATATATTTTTGGTGATGAAATTCTCGGGAAATTAAGTAAAAAGTATATTTCTGATGATGAAATTAACACTTATTTATTTCCTTTGATTAATGAATTAAATTTGCAAAATATTATTGCTTGTGTAGGTGGAATATAATTTAATCAATATAATTAAAAGGTCAACAATGAAAAAAATAATTTTATTAATATTATGTTTATTTATTTTTAATGTTTTTGTAGATGCAAGAGTATTATATCAATATAAAGGTAATAAAAATTCTATAGTTAAAAATTATAAATTAAAAGAAATAAGCAATATAGGAATATTTAAAGAAAGTTTTGATATAGAAGGTTATTTGTTAGACATAGATGAACAACCAATAAAAAATAAAGATATTTACATATACAGTGCATTAAAAGAATATGAAGAAGGTTCAACAATAATAAAAACAAATGCAAAAGGAAAGTTTAAAGGAAAATTTAGTATCAAAAAGAAACTTAATTCAACTCCCAATCCTAAATTAAATATAACTTTTGTGCCTATGGAACAATATGAGTCTCTTTTATATTTACAAAAAAGAGGAGAAGATATAAAGAAAAAGATTTATAATCCAATAGGTTTATTTTTTTTTGATTCTAATAAATCCGAAAGTGTTGATATTAAAATTTTAAGCAATAAAGGTGAAAAGATAAAAACGACAGAATTAACATCAAATAATATAATTCTAAAAACAATTAAACTTTCAGGAAAATATTTTAGACAACAAAAGGAAAATGCTTTATTGGAAGTAAAAAATAAACTAAAAGAAAACAATATTAACAATGTAAATGTAGAAGCAACAATATTGGATTCGGATGAAATTTTAAAAAACAATTGGCAGGATATTATTGAAGATATTATAGGACGAGAACTTGAAAAAAGAAAAGCATTAACAGAAGCAAAGAAGGAGTTAAAAGCAAATAGTTTTAAAATAACTGCAGAAGAAGCGATATTAAATTCAAATGGAGAATTAGAAGATAATTATCAAAGTATTGTAGATGCATTAGTATCAGCTAAAACGAGATTAAAAAGGACAGGCATTAATAATATAGATATAGAAGAAGAATTTATGTTATCAATCAGGCCGGCAATAATTAGGAATAATTATTCTTGGGATTATTCTTTAGAATGCAAAATAAAAGAAGAAGCTTTTAAACAAGCAAGGATAAAACTTAAAAACAAAAAAACAATAGATGGTTATGATTATGATGATTACGATATAGAAAAAATCATTTGTGAACAAGATGAATCTTTTTTAGATAGAAAAGAATTTAAAAAAGTAAAAGATAATTGGAAACAATTACTAAATAAAGAAATTCAAAAAGTAAAACAACAAAAATGGCAAACGAAAAATGAAATAAAAAGATGGAAAAAAAGTGCACATGTTGTTGAACAATATTTATATAACAGATGCCCGAACTGTTTTAGATGGTCTTTAGGATATACTTTATTAATGAAGACCGGAGATAGATATCACAGTTATGCAATATGGTATTGTCCGGAATGTCAATATTACAGAGAACAACTTAACGGATTTTAGTAAGTTTTTATTTAAAACCGTTCCGGCTGTTGCAATTAAATAAATTTCAAATAGCAAAAAAATTTTTTAAAGTTCGTTGCCGTTTGTCATGTAAACTTTAAGCTATCAGCTCTAAGCTCTAAACTAAAAATTTATTCTATAAATTTTTTTAAAACACTTCAGTTTGCCTCAAAAGTAGTTATTAAAATTTGATATTTAAGAGTATATTAATTTATACTGAATAAAGAAAATATAAAATCTTTGATAAATAAAACGATTTGCTTAAAAGAAATTTCAATATCAATATCGTTGTTTTTTAAAAATGCTTTCCATTGCTTATTTTTATCTATATCGTTATAAAAATTTACAGTAAAAATTTCAGAAGTAAAATCTAAATTTGTTTTTCTTCTTTCAAAAGTACTTATTATTGATTTTTTCAAATCTTCTCTGTTAATGTCACAAGTTTTTATTATTGTATATACATCATAAAAATCTTTCATTCTGCTATTAATTATTGATAAACTTATCATTGCTTCAAATTTTTCAGCAATAATTGTTTCTATACAATATGCTTTTACTTTTGTTTCTTTATCCCCAAATATTGACGGATATTCAACTACTCTTGCTCTCGGATAAACAAAATCTCCAAAACCTAAATCTATTCTTAATTGTTTTTTTATTTTTCCTATCAATCCGTTGAAAGTTACACGAATTCCTTTATAATTTGAATCTTCTATTATGTTTTTTACTATTATGGTCTTTGTATCAAATAATACACCGTCTTCGATTTTAGTTGATAAAATATCAATAAAAATATTTTTTATAATGTCAGGTTCATTTTTTAGTCTTCTAATTAAAAAATCAATATCAATAGTAGGTCTTGATTTGGGAATATCTATAGTTATAAGCAAAAGCCCGCCTTTTAACAAAAAATTATTTTTATATTTAGATATTGAAAGCCTATATAAAAAACTTTCCTGTAAATATCTTAAAATAATCAGGTTAAAATCAACTTTTTTGTTTTTAGACAAGTTAAATAATTTTGCTCTTATTGATTCGGATAAATTTTTAATCATAATTTTGCCGTTAACCAGGATGTTAATATTTTTTCAACTTTTAACTGTTTAGCAATTTTTATTAATTTAGATATATTTTTGTTTTTTAGTTTTAAATACTCATTAAAACTTTCTTTTAATATATCTATTCCTATCTTATTTCTATATTTAAAACAATCGCAAATTGTTCGTTCAATATCATAAATTTTAAAACTATACTTGCCTTCTTTTATTACATTAATATTTGTTTTATAAATATTATCTTTCATATAAAATACTTGATACTTTTGATAAAACTCCTGCGGTTTTCTAATCCCTCTCGGTAAAGAAATTGTTATTTTTTTCGGAATAAATGTTGTTAATTTATAGTAAACTAATGCCGATAACAAACAAATTACTCCTTTTGGCATAGCCATTGATATATCTATAAAATTTTGTTCTTTTAAATTTGTATCAATTTTTCTGTATAATCCATGTTTTATTTTTATTAATTTATCAATATCACATAATAATTTAATATCTTTGTTATACAACCCCAAAGACAATAAATCTTTCGTCGTAGTATAATTTTTTATTTTGTTTAAATTAAAATTTATATTTTTCATAATCTACATACATATTATAAAAAATGTATGTAAATTGCAAATAAAATTTTTTACAGGATCTTTTTGGCTTTATAATTTTTTAATTATAAATCGCTGTTTTGAGTTGTTTAAAAACGGCAAATGCTTCGTTTCAGCTCAAAATTTGAAAAGTTTTTTGTAAAAGTTGGTTGTTGACTTTTAAATAAAATAAAAATATACTAATTGTTGTCTACTTCGCAAAAAGGTATAAATACGAATTTTTGCGGAGTGTAAGAAGGGATGCTGAAAATGGAAATTAAAAGAAATTTTTATTTGCAACAATTAATTGATAGTCAGGATAACGGGTTAGTAAAAATAATTACCGGTATACGCAGGTGCGGTAAATCTTATTTGTTAAACGATATATTTGTTAATTATTTAAAAAAGAAAAAAGTAAAAGATTCTCATATTGTAAAAATTGATTTTGATTCTCCCGTTAATAAAAAATATTATGAACCCGCAGTATTGTATAATTATTTGAAAAGTTTAATAAAAGATAAAAATAAATATTATTTTTTATTGGACGAAATTCAACTTGTTAAAGAATTTGAATCCGTTCTAAACGGTTTGTTAAGAATAAGAAATACGGATATATATGTAACAGGAAGTAATTCAAAATTTCTGTCGTCTGATGTTATTACGGAATTTAGAGGCAGGGGTGATGAAATAAGAATTTATCCTCTATCTTTTTCGGAAATGTCTTCTGTATATAAAGATATCAATTTAGCTTGGGAAGATTACTATACTTACGGAGGTTTGCCATCCGTAGTGTTGGAAAAAAAACAAGAAAAGAAAATTAATTATTTGAAATATCAGGCAAACAATGTTTATTTAAATGATGTCATTGAAAGAAATAATCTTAAACATCAAGAAGTTTTAACAACATTAACAAAAATTATTTCCTCAAATATAGGTTCGTTGACCAATCCTAAAAAATTAGCGAATACTTTTAAAAGTAAAAATATTTTAGCTTCGGATAAAACTATAGCTTTGTATTTGGGTTATTTAGAAAATGCTTTTTTGATAGAAAAATCAAAAAGATATGATATTAAAGGTAAAAAATATATTAATACTCCGTTAAAATATTATTTTACCGATATCGGAATAAGAAATTGTTTGTTAAATTTCAGTCAACAGGAAGAAACTCATTTAATGGAGAATATTATTTACAATGAATTGTTAATAAGAGGATTTAATGTTGATATCGGAGTTGTTGAATACAATACAAAAAAAGATAATAAAAATATCAAAAAACAATTAGAAATAGATTTTGTATGCATTAAAGGTAATAACAAATATTATATACAATCCGCTTTTGCAATTCCCGATGAAGAAAAAATGAAACAGGAAACGACTCCGTTACTTAAAGTTAATGATGCTTTTAAAAAAATTGTAATAGTTAAAAACAGTATTAAAATGTGGAAAAATGAATATGGAGTATTGATAATGGATATTCAGGATTTTTTACTTAATCCGAATAGTTTAGATTTGTAGATAAAAATGTGATTTTATAAAACGAGGCGAAGTTGTTGACAACAACCTTAATACAGTTAAAAAAATTGCCATCCTTGTAACTTTTAATTAACAAATATATTTATAAAACACCCTAAAATAACTTAGGGCGTTTTTTGCCAATAAGGATATAGTAAATAAAAATTTAACAATCGTCAATAAATTTGTAAAACAAATTAGTTTCCCTTAAACTCTCCGGTGTTTAACGCTCAAAATATATAGTGAAATTTTATTGTCGTATAACATAATTTTTGATATAATCAAAAACAATCTTACAATTTACAACAACAAGAACTTAATAAAGAATCTGTAATATATAATGATAAACAAAGAAATTTATTTTGGGATTTAGAAGAAAATAAAAAAACTTCGGAAACTTTGCATCAAACAAATGACGTCTTCTCCGAAAGCAACAATAGCACAATAAAAATCCGATTAATGTCAATCAAAAAATTTATCAATTCAATTCATATTACCCAAAATAACAATAGAACATTTGAACCAAAATCTATAAAATACAGTTACTTAGTGCATTTTTTGTAAAATATGCTATATTTAAGTTGTAAGTTGCCAAAAACGATTACTTGTAACTTATAAAATGAACAAACAAAACTATTTATTAGATTTAATAAAACTAAACAAAACTGTTTTTACAATAAAAGAAATTTCTTTGTTGTGGAACAGTTCAGATAATAATTTTATAAAAGAAAAATTATACAGATATACAAAATCAAATAAACTTTTTAGAATAAGAAAGGGAATATATTCAAAAGATAAAAAGTTTGAAACTAACGAACTTGCAACAAAAATATTTACACCGGCTTACATAAGTTTTGAAACGGTATTGGCTAAAGAAGGATTGATATTTCAATATTATAGTCAAATTTTTTCTGCATCTTATCAAACAAAAAAAATAACGGTATTAAACCAAGAATATGTTTACAGAAAAATAAAAAATGAAATATTGGTAAATATAAAAGGAATAGAAAATAAAAATAATTACAGTATCGCAACAAAAGAACGAGCATTTCTCGATATGATATATATAAACAAAAATTTTTATTTTGATAATTTATCCGTTTTGAATTGGGATAAAGTTTTTGATTTGTTACCGATATATAATAACAAAGCAATGCAAAAAACAGTTAATAAATATTATAAGGAAAATAAAAATGATTGATATTTCCACACACAGAACAATTTTATTACAAATATTAAAAGATATTTATACGGACACATCAATTGCAACTTATTTGGGGTTTAAAGGCGAGACTGCTTGTTTATTGTTTTACGAATTAGACAGATTTTCCGTGGATTTGGATTTTGATTTATTAGATACAAAACAAAAAGATTTTGTGTTTAACCGAATAGACAAAATTCTATTAAAGTACGGAACATTAAAAGAAAAATTACAAAAAAGATACAGCTTGTTTTTCTTATTGGATTATTCCGGCAGAAAAGGAAACTCACCGAATATAAAGGTTGAAATAAATACAAGAAATTTCGGAGCAAAATACGAAGTGCTTTCTTTACTTGGTATATCAATGAAAGTTATGGTGAAAGAAGATTTGTTGGCAAATAAACTTGTTGCAATGTTTGAAAGAATAAATAAAGCTACAAGAGATATTTATGATGTGTATTTCTTTTTAAACAAAAGATGGAATGTTAACAAAAACATAATAGAACAAAGAACAAAATTAAAATATGAAGATTTTATAAACAAGTGTATTGCTTTGTTGGAAAAAGTAAGTAATAATTCCTTATTATTTGGTATGGGTGAACTTATTAACGATAAACAAAAGATTTGGGTAAAAAACAACCTTATAAAAGAAACAATATTTCTATTGAAATTGCAGTTAAGCAAATAAATTTTAATAATATCAATAATAAAATTAATTTCTCTTTTTTCTCTATCTCTGTATTGATATAAAGTATAATCGAACAAAAATATCAATAGAAAGCAGACAAAATTGTCAATTGAAAGCGGTCAAAAACATCAATTATAAGAAAGATTATGAAATGACGTCTTCTCCGAAAGCAACAATAGCACAATATAAAATCCGATTAATGTCAATCAAAAAATTTATCAATTCAGTTTTTATTAACTAAAACAACAAAAAAAATAACAATTGTTAAAAAAGTTTTTGATAAATTTATATAAAAACTTGCAAAAATTTGAAAGTTTTTAATATTTTCATATAAAAACTTTATTATTTTAACAACCTTAACACAGTTGGTACAAGAAATACAACCAATATTATAATAGATACCAAAATAGAAAAGTTGCTTGATTTACAAGCTAAAATAAATGAAATAATCAATAATATGGTAGTTTAGCAGACAGATATTAATGATAAATTTACCGATGAATAAATATATTGAGTTATACTAAAAGAATATGTTTTAATATCAAAATTTGACTTAATTTTAATAATATAATATCATTTTTAATATAAAATTTGATATTATAATATAAAAGAGAGTTTATGATTAAAAGAAAAATAAAAGAACTTATTACAGCAAGTTTATTTAAAAATAAAGTGGTTATTGTTTACGGTGCAAGGCAGGTTGGTAAAACAACACTTGTCAAAGATATTTTAAAAGATTTTTCAAAGGATGGTAAATATATAAGTTGCGAATTATTATCTGCACAAAGAGGTTTGTCCGTATTAGAACCGGAACAAATAAAAGCATTTTTAGGACAATACAAATTAATAGTTTTAGATGAAGCACAAGATATAACCAATATAGGAAAAGTTTTAAAAGTAATAGTTGATTTTTTGCCTGATATTCAAATTATTGCAACCGGTTCATCAAGTTTTGATTTATCAAATAAAATATCAGAGCCGTTAACAGGTAGAAATATTACTTTTCAGTTGCCGGCATTATCTTTGCAGGAAATAGTAAATGATTCCGATGCTATTGATGTTAATTCAAAATTGGAACTTTTATTAAGGTTCGGTTTATATCCTGAAATTTATACCTTACCTGATGAAGAATCTAAAATAGCAAGATTAAACGAAATTGCAAATAATTATTTATATAAAGATGTTTTGGAGTTTGATAAAATAAGACATTCCGATACAATATCAAAATTAGTTCAATTGTTGGCATTACAAATTGGACAGGAAGTTTCTTTACAGGAACTTGCAACACAATTAGGAATAAACAGATTAACAGTAGAGAAATATATAGATTTATTGGAAAAAAGTTTTGTAATTTTTAAATTGAAATCTTTTTCGAAAAATAAAAGAAAAGAAATTTCTAAAAATTTTAAAGTTTATTTTTATGATTTGGGAATAAGAAATTCAATAATTCAGAATTTTAATCAGTTGGATTTAAGACAAGATACAGGTGCAATATGGGAAAATTTCTGTATATTGGAAAGGAAAAAATATCTTTTACAAGTTGCACCTTACAGACAAACTTATTTTTACAGAACTTATTCCGGAGAAGAAGTTGATTATATTGAAGAAATATCAGGTAAAATAACAGCTTATCAATTTAAATGGAACGATAAAAAAAATATAAAAAAATTATTAACATTTACAAAAACTTATAATACACAAATAAATAAAATTACTCCAATGAATTATTTTGATTTTATTAAATAAATCTTAATTTTATCCCAATAAACTATCGGGCTTTGATTGTAAATTTTTCTAATTCCTTAAAGTCCTTTCTTTTACTCCTAATATTTCTTCCATCTCTTTATATTTTATTCCTTTTGCTTTTAACTTCTTTGCTTTTTGCAATATTTCATATCTTTCTATTACTATCTGTTGTTTGGTCTTT
>ONEP01000221.1 GCA_900316875.1 Candidatus Ruminimicrobium bovinum | reverse complement strand
TGCAGGTGTTCCCGGATAGGAAGCTGCAAATTTTAGTCCTGCCTCGTAAGCTCCCTGTGCAAGAGCTTCGTTTCCTGATAAAAGTTTGTAGTTTTTCATAATGTTATATTTTACTATAAATCAAATTGAAGGTGCAAGAAAAATTTGCAGAGTAAATTTAGAGTATGTATCGGAAAATTATAGGATTATAAACAGTAAAAAATTTTTAAGATGCGCATTTTGATAAAAATTGATGAATTTTTACAAGGGCAAGTGTATCCTGGCAACAATATTGTAAAAGTTCTTTTTTTATTTCTTCTTCTTTTTCTTTGGAATACATATTCATTGCCATATATGCAAAATGTGCCGAAGCCGAACCGCCTTCGGCTATATCCAAATTGTCGTAATTCATATTTTTAACAAGCACGGGCAACACTTTTTTTATTGAAGTTCTTCCGTGGAAATTTTTGTCGTAATAATTATTCCTTAATATCACTTCAAAATCAACAATTCTTTCCGCAACATTACGTATTTTTTCCGAAAGTTCGGGAAACAATTTTGCTAAATTCAATATAATGTTGTGTTCAAAATCCGAATATGTTATTATGCTGCCTTCCGTTTGTAAATTTTCAATTAAATTCATTATCAATTGTTTACGGCAGTCTTTTTTGGGGTCGGCAATAAATTCAAAATGTTCAATTTTATTAAAATTTAAGTCGGAAACTTTGTGTAAAGAATATTGTGTAATAATTTGCGAATGCGGTGCAATGTTTGCATATACCGGATAAATTGTCATCATGGATTCAAAATCCAAATAATAAAACGGTAACTTTAATTTATTCAAATCATTTTTTAAATTAGGGTTTATAAAAATTTTGTCGTTTATTATACAGTCTTTTACTGTTTTTTGAGCAGGTGTAAGTTCTATTGTATCGGGAACATCTTCAACTTTGCTTATATTCAACTGTTTAAGTTGTTCAAAAACTTTTGCCGACAATCTCGGCAAATCAAAGATATGGTATTTAATATCTTTACCTACACATTGCAAAAATAAAGGACAGTTTTTACAGATTAATTTTAAATTTGCCGGCGGAACAGTTTCGGAAGTTAAAGAAGTTTTTATTTCTTCAAAAGTTTTTTCAATTTCCTCGGCTTTTGAAAATACTTCAAAACTGCAGTCTTTTTCACTGAACAATAAATTTACGGGAGAACTTAAATAAAAATTTTTTGATAATAAAAACAAAGAAGCTTTATTAATACATTGAATATTTTTTGATGCTATAAAACAACAGTAAGCCAAATCCGATATATATTTGTTTTTACATTTATTTCCGGATTTTATTTCTATAATTTGCCAGCCGGTATCGGTTCTTTTTAATATATCGGTTTTTGCAATAAAACCGTTATACTCAAAAGCCGGTTCAAATATTGTATTAACATTTTTATCTTGTATCAGTTGTTTGGTTTTAAGAATTGCTTCCTGAAAATTGGCAGCTTGCACTTTAACGGCATCTTTAAAAAGCAGTTGCGCCGCAGAGTGAATTTTTTTCGATTCAAAAATTAAAAAATTATCACTGAAAGAATTTTCTTTTTTAATTAAATCTCTGTATAAGTGCCATGCAAGTTTAGGACACTGCAAATATTTCAAAAAAATACTTTTGGATATCGGTTTCATTATAAATAGTTTTTCTTTCTTTCAAGTTCTTCAACAACGGTGTAAGGAACTTTAATTTTACCTATCATATTATGTTCGCCGTCGGGGCTTTTACCGTGGCAATCGGAACCGCCCGTAGCTGCCAAATCGAATTTCTCGGCAAGCATAAGCAATTTTTTTGATATATGTTGCGGATGTCTGCTGTGCCAAACTTCTATACCGTCAAGTCCGTCACGAACAAGACTTTCTATAATTAAAGGGTTATTATAATGCCCGTAATAAGGATGTGCCAAAACCGCCAAACCGCCGCTTTCATGCAGCAAATTTATTGCCTGTGCAGGTGTTATTGCATATTTGGGAACATAAGCACTTTTATCGGTTCCCAAATATTTTTGAAATGCTTCCTGGACGGTAGAAACATAATTTTCGGCAATTAGTGCTTTTGCAAAATGAAGTCTTCCTATAACTTTTTCATCAACGGACTCCACCAAACCTTCTTTTTTTAATTTAAGTCCTAACCCGTCTAATTTTTGAAAAATTTTCTCGGCTCTTTCTTTTCTTGCCTGTTTAAAAACATTAAGTGCCTGTTTAAACTTTTCGGATTTCCAGTCTATATAGTAACCTAAAATGTGCATTTCCATTTTAGTTTGCTCGTCACATTCTGCAGATAACTCTATTCCAGGAATAACTTCCACATTGTATTTTTTACCGGCTTCCAATGCTTCTTCAATACCGTCAACGGTATCATGGTCTGTTACTGCAACGGCTGCCAAACCTGTTTTGGCGGCATACTCTACAACTTCCGTAGGTGTAAAAGTTCCGTCGGAAAAATGCGTATGAATATGTAAATCTACAAAAAAATGTTCATCCGTCATTTATAACAACTCCGAAGATAAAGCTGCCAATTCACTTCTTTCACTTTTTGAGAACATTAAATGTCCGTAAACGGGTTGACCTTTAAACCTTTCAACAAGGTAAGTTAATCCGTTTGAAGATGCATCCAAATAAGGATTATCTATTTGATACGGATCACCGGTTAAAACTATTTTGGTTCCTGTTCCGGCCCTCGAAATTATTGTTTTTATTTCATGCGGTGTAAGGTTTTGTGCATCGTCAATAATAATATATTGCCTTGGTAAAGACCTTCCTCTTATATAGGTTAAAGAATCTATTTCAATTTGTCCCGAACTGAAAAGATAATCTATTTTTTCGTCAACTTTTGAATCGTCATGACCTTTGTCTACCAAAAATTCCAAATTATCGTTTATTGCACCCATCCATGACGAAAGTTTTTCTTCTTTTGTTCCCGGCAGAAAACCGATATCCTTACCCATGGGAATAATAGGACGGGCAATATATAGTTTTCTGAATTGATGTTCTTCAACCGTTTTTTGTAAGCCCGCGGCTAAAGCAAGTAAAGTTTTACCTGCACCGGGAAGCCCTATAAGCGTTACCAAACTTATTTCGTTACAAAGCAAAAGTTCAAAAGCAAACCTTTGTTCTATGTTTAAAGGTTTTAAGCCCCAAGGTTGAGAATTGATATGGAACAAAGGAAGTAATGCTTTATCTTTTACCGAATATTTTGCAAGTGCACTTTTTGAAGAGCCCGCAACATCTTTCAAAGCAACAAATTCATTGGGATAAAAATCACCTTCAAGAACCAATTTTGAATTTTTATAAAAATAATCTATTCTGTCGGAAGAAACTTGTATTTCCCTCCAACCTTTATATATTTCGTCAATTTTAACTTTGGCTTTTTCATAATCCTGTGTATTTATATCAAGGATTTCGGCTTTTATTCGTAAATTTATATCTTTTGTTATAAAAATTACATTTTCGCCTTTTTGTTTTAGATATAATGCAACCGATAATATTTGATGATCGTCTTTTGAAACGGCAAATTCTTCCGGAAAACTGACCTGATGCATCATTTCAATAAATAATGTTCCTCCGTTTTTTATAGGAACACCCTGCGATAATTTTCCTTTTAATCTTAAACCGTCTAAAATTCTTGAAATTTGCCTTGCGCTTCTGCCGTGTTCGTCATTAAATTTTTTAAAACGGTCAAGCTCTTCTATAACGGTCAACGGAATAACAACTTTATTGTCCGCAAATGCAAAAATTGAATCAGGGTCATGTAATAAAACATTGGTATCCAATACAAAAGATTTTATTGCCATAATAAAAGCCCCCTTTATTTATTTACTTAATATAGATTTTATAATATTTAAAAAAAAATGTGAAACATTTTAATTTGATATAATGTCTAATTATCGGATGCGGTAAATTTATAAAATTGAGGTAAAACAATGAAAACAAAAATAATAATAAGTTTAATGTTAATGCTTACTTTATCGGTAACTTCATTTGCGGGCGGTCCGCACCGCGGTCCGGGGCATGGTCCGCATCATCCGCCTCATCATCATGGCGGGCACGGACATCACGGATATTACTACAGCAGTCGTTCAAATGCGGTATATGCATTTTTGGGCTTAACCGCACTTACCGCCTTTGCCGTTGCAGCAAGTAATTCCGCAAAGAGAAATAAACCGAGAGAAGTTGTTGTTGTTGAAAAACAACCGGTTCCTTCGGAAAACTTAACTTTAAGTCAATTGCAACAGGAAAGTATGCAAAGATTGTTTGATACAAACAGACAAAAACTTGATATGTTAAGAATTGAAAAAAATACAAAAGCCGTTACTTTGGAACAGGAAAGAGCAAAAGCCGTTCCTAACCAAGCAACAATAAGTAAGCTTGAAAACGAAATATCAAACTTATCAATGGAAATATATAAAACGGAGCAAAATACAAATATTGAACTTCAACGAATACTTACTCCTGCGCAGTATGAAGCAATGAGAAATTCACAACTTTAAAATAAATTTAGTTTATAAGTTTATAGGGTTATCGGGTTATAGGTTATTTTTTTGGTTTTCGTTACTAAACTTATAATCTTATAACCCTATAATTCAATAACTTTTATTGTTTTATAAATAAATTTGATATTTCTTTTAAGCTCGGAAAGTGTGCCGGAATTATCAATTGTAATGTCTGCAAGTTTCATTTTTTCTTCTATAGGCATTTGAAGTGCAATTCTTTTTTCGGCTTCCTTTTTTGAAAGGTTGTCTCTTTTCATCAACCTTTTTAGTTGCAGGTGATATTTTGCATATATAACAATAACTTTATCACAAACCCTGTCAAGCCCTACTTCAAAAAGTAACGGAGCATCAACAATAATATCGGTGGTTTTATATTTTTTTGCAATTACTTCATTTGTTTTTTTTATTATATGCGGATGAATTATTTTTTCAAGTTCGGTTTTTGCCTGTTTATCGCTAAAAACTATAAGCCCTAATTTTTTTCTATCAAGTTCACCGTTAGGTTTTAATATATCTTTACCGAAAACTCGGACTATATCGGCTAAACATTTACTGCCTTTAACCGTTAATGTTCTTGACAACTTATCGGCGTCAATTATATAACAGCCGAGTTGTTTAAATATTTTGGATGATTGACTTTTACCGGTAGCTATTGAACCGGTGAGACCTATTATCACTTTTACCTCTTAAAAAATTGCAAAGCAATTTTTGATGTATGGATGTATAGATGAACGGACGTATTGAAAAGACAACGACACTGGATTGCTAAAGGACTAAAACCCTTTACAATGACAAATTTATTTTTTGTCGTTGCTGTTTCGTTGTTATCCCTCTATACATCTATACTTCTATCCCTCAAACAAATTGCTTAGCAATTTGTTTTTAAGTTGTTCCAATTAGTTCCTGTTTTTACATCCACAAGTAACGGAACATCCAATTTTACTGCCGTTTCCATTTCGTATTTTAGCAATTTTAATATTATATCTTTTTCTTCAAAAGGAACTTCCAAAAGTAAATCGTCATGAACCTGTATTAATATTTTTGATTTTAAATTTTGTTCTTTTAATTTTTTATAAATATTTATCATCGCTATTTTTATAATATCGGCAGATGTTCCCTGAACGGGAGTATTTAATGCCATTCTTTCACCGAACATTGCAATTTGTTTATTTGCGGAATTAATTTCCGGAATATATCTTATTCTTCCGGTAATTGTTTTAACATATCCTTTTTGTTTTGTTTCTTCTATTATTTGCTTGGACCAATTTTTAATACCCGGGTATTTTAAAAAATAATTATCAATATATTCTTTTGCCTGTTTAACGGAAATATCAAGTTGTTTTGCCAAACCGAACGAAGATATTCCGTAAACTATACCGAAATTTATGGATTTTGCCGCCGACCTTTGTTGTTTTGTTACATCTTCCTTTTTTTCAATATTAAAAATTTCCATAGCCGTTGCGGTATGAATATCGGCACCTGAGTTAAATGCTTTTATTAAATTTTTATCCTTTGAAATATGTGCCAACGAACGCAAATCTATTTGAGAATAATCGGCCGAAATAAACATCTTACCTTCATCGGCAACAAAAGCATTTCTTAATTTTTTACCGTATTCGGTTCTTACCGGGATATTTTGCAAATTCGGGTCTGACGACGATAACCTGCCGGTTGTAGTTACCGCCTGGTTAAATATTGTGTGAATTCTTTCTCCTTCAAGTTCAACAAATTTATTTATAGAGTCGATATAAGTTGTTTTTAATTTTTGCAATTCTCTGTATTTTAAAATTTCATTTGCAATTTCATATTCGGCAAGTTCCAACAAAACAGATTCGTCTGTAGAATAACCCGTTTTTGTTTTTTTTATTGCAGGAAGTTGCAGTTTTTCAAAAAGAACGGTTGCAAGTTGTTTAGGTGAATTTATATTAAATTTTTCTTGTGCAATATTATAAATATTTTGTTCAATGCTTGCTGTTACCGTTGTAACTTCTTTATCAAAATTATCCAAAAATTCTTTATCTATTTTTATTCCGGTTTCTTCCATATCATAAAGAACATTAACAACCGGCATTTCTATATTAAAAAATAAATTTTGTAAATTATTTTTTTTAAGTTCGTCGGTTAATTTATTTTTTAAATTATAAATACCGATTGTTTTCGAGCAGGAATATTCGCCGAGTGTTTCAATTGAAAGATTATCCGGCTTAATTTTTTTTGCACCTTTTGAAAAAATTTCTTCTTCGGTTTTTATATAGAAATTTAAAAATTTTAATGCTAAATTCTCAACGGTATGTTTTTGTGCCGGGTTTATGCAGTAAGAAGCCAACATAACATCAAAAAAAATATTTTGTAAATTTATATTTATCGTTTTTAAAATATGCTTTACAAATTTCAAATCATGTCCGATAAAATTTATATCTTTACTTTCAAAAACAGGTTTGAATATTTCAACAAATTCTTCCTGTTTAACTTGCTGTAAAATAAAATCATTATGATTTATCGGTATGTAATAATTGTTATCCTGCCCGTAACATAAAGAAACACCGACAATTAAATCCTGCATAATACCATGTCCCGATGTTTCAATGTTTATTACAATTTCATTTTGTTGCAATAAATTTTTTTGCAAAATTTCAGCTTTTTCTTTTGTGTCAATTATTATCGGATTATTTTTTATTTCTTTAATAATATTTTCATTTCGTTTTTCATGAGGAACAGACGGCATAAAACTATAAAGTTCATATTCTTTCAAAAAATCCAGGGCATGTTCAAACAAATTATCATTAAATTTCATTTGTTCAAGTGAAGTTTCAACAGGGACATTAAGTTCAAGTTGCACTAACTTTTTACTTAATAACAATGTATCGGCACCATCTTTTATTGCCTGTGATAATTTTCCTTTTATTGAATCCGCATTTGCAATAATATTTTCCACTTGCCCGTAAGTATTTATAAGTTTAACTGCAGTTTTTTCGCCTATTCCTTTAACACCGCAAACATTGTCGCAACTGTCACCGGTTAAAGCAAGCATATCTGTAATATTTTCAGGATATAAACCGTATTTCTCAAAAACTTTTTGACGGTCAAACATTATGTTTTTAGCTTCGTTCCAAATGTTTATGTTTTCATTTACCAGTTGAAACAAATCTTTATCACCGGTAACAATAACAACTTTTATGTTTTGTTGTTCCGCTTTTTTGGCTATTGTTCCTATAATATCGTCGGCTTCAAAACCTTCTTTTTCAAAACATGCAAGTTCCATTGCTTTTACGGCTTGGCGTGCGATAGGCATTTGCGTTATTAAATCCGCATCAAGCGGTTTTCTGTTTGCTTTATATTCCGGTGATAATTTATGCCTGAAGTTTTTTGACGGATGGTCAAAACATACGGCAATGTAATCCGGATGTTGTTCATTTTTTACTTTATTTACAAGTTTTATAAAACCGTAGACGGCATTTGTCGGAATACCCTTTGATGTTGTTAAAGGTTTTATTGCATGGTATGCTCTGTGAATATATGCACTTGCATCTATGATATATAAAACTTTACTCATAAAAAAAACACTCCGTAATCTTTTGGCTGGAAAGTTTACAGCTTAGGGCTGATAGTTTAACAACAAAATTACAATGTGTAATATAAAATATTCTTTGTCGCTGTTTGTCGTTAATTATAAATTTTACATTATACATTATAAATTGTTTTCTAAGTAATGTTGTGCCGAAATTGCGGCGGTTGCACCGTCACCCGCTGCGGTAACTACCTGCCTTAAAATTTTTTCCCGAACATCACCGCAGGCAAAAACACCGTTAACGGATGTTTTCATATTATCGTCGGTTATAATATAACCGTTTTGATTTAATTTTATTTTGCTATTACTTAAAAAACCTGTATTCGGCAACCATCCTACAAAAACAAATATTCCGTTTACTTCTAATGCGGATATATTACCGTTTTTAACATTTTTTAATTTTATCCGTTCAACAGTATCTGTTCCGGATATTTCTTCAACTACACTATCATAAATTATATTTATTTTCGGTTCTTTAAAAACTTTTTCCTGTAAAATTTTTGCCGCTCTAAAAGCATCTCTTCTGTGAATTAAATTAACTTTTTTAACAAATTTTGTAAGATACAATGCTTCCTGCAGTGCGGAATCTCCGCCGCCTATAACGGCAATTTCTTTTTCTCTGAAAAAAGGACCGTCACAAGTTGCACAATAAGAAACACCTTTACCCGTAAATTCTTTTTCTCCGGGGACATTTAATTTTTTAAAATTTGCACCGCTTGCTATAACAACCGTTTTCGTTAAATATTCCTTATCATCTGAAAGTATAATTTTTTTTATTTCTTCTTCGGTTTGTATTGAAACAACTTCACCGTAAGTTATTTCACAACCGAAAGTTCTTGCCTGTTTTTCCATTTTTACCGACAAATCAAAACCGTTTATTCCATCTTCAAAACCCGGATAGTTTTCAAGATGGTCGGTTATTGCTATTTGTCCGCCGCAACCGGCTTTTTCAATAAGCAAAGTTTTAAGTCTTGCCCTTGAAGTGTAAATTCCGGCAGAAAGTCCAGACGGACCTCCGCCGACTATTATAACATCATATAACATAACTTTATCCTTTAATCCAATAATGCTTTAATATTTTCCTGCCAATTTGTTTCCAAACCCTGTCTGTAACCTAAATATTTATTTGCAACAGTTCCGTTTTTATCAATAATAAAAAATGCAGGAATACTTCTTATTCCGTAATCAGTTATAACTTTATTGTTGCTAAGTAAAATTTTATACGTAATCCCCTGTTTTTCAACAAATTTAGCAACAGTATCTTTATCTTCACTTAAATTTATTCCTAAAAAACAAACATCATTATTATCTTTATATTTTTCATAAAGTTCTTCAACAGCAGGAATTGATGCTCTGCACGGCGGACACCATGTTGCCCAAAAATCCACAAAAACAACTTTGCCTTTAAAATCTTCCAACGAAACGGTTTTTCCGGATAAATCTTTAAGTTCAAAATTAGTTGCTTGTTCCGCACAAGCAATATTTGTAAACATTAACATAACAAACAAAACAACCGATAAAATTTTATTAAATAATTTCATTTAATTCCCTCACTATATCTGTTTTTGGTCTAAAACCTACCATTTTATGAACAGCCCTTCCACCTTTAAAAATTATTAAACAAGGAATTGAAGTTATTTGAAATTGCGACGATAATGACATATTTTCGTCGGTATTTACCTTGCAAACTTTCACCTTTCCTTCAAATTCTTTTGCTATTTCGTCTATTACCGGTAACAACATTTTACATGGTCCGCACCAGGTTGCCCAAAAGTCAACCAATACCGGAATTTGTGATTGTAAAACTTCCTGAGCAAAATTTGCTTCGGTAACATTTATTTCTGCCATAATATCCTCCTATATTAACCGTATTTTAAGGTAGATATTGATTATATAAAAATGAGAGATAATTTAAAAGACAAAACACATTAAAAGCCAGCAAAAAGGTTGACAAAAATGGTTTTTTAATATATAATGCACAGACATTTAGCAATACAATCGCAGTAACTCGGGAAGTGGCGTAGCTGGCTAGCGTACCTGCTTTGGGAGCAGGGGGTCGCGGGTTCAAATCCCGCCTTCCCGACCAATTAAAATTTCAGTTTATAATTAATCAAAAAATAACATCTGCTTATTGTTTATTCAACTTTAATAACGGGAAATATATTTATTTCTAATGTTATATTTTTTTATTTTCAACCTTTAACAGTGCACTGCGGGCAGCAAATTGTTCTGCTTGTTTTTTTGAATTGCCTGTTCCTTTCCCGAAAAACTTGTCTTTTACATAAACCGCTATTTCAAATTTTTTATCGTGGTCGGGACCTGTTTCTTTTACGACAACATATTTCGGTAAAGTTTGAAAATCGGATTGAATTTTTTCCTGCAACTTGGTTTTATAATCAATTATTTTAAATTGTTTATGAGATTTTAGGAAAGTTTCTATAAAACTTTTGGTAACTTTAAAACCGCCGTCTAAAAAAATTGCACCGGTAACAGCTTCAAAAGAATCGCACAACAAAGTATCTCTTTTTCTGGCGGAATTTTTTTCTTCATTTTTACTTATAAGAATAAATTTATCCAACTTTATTTCTTTAGCCCAAACGGCTAAATTTGCAGCCGAAACTATTTGTGCCTTTATTTGGGAAAGAATTCCCTCTTCCTTATCCTGATACTTATTGTATAAATAGCTTGAAACTATAGCGGACAGAATACTGTCACCTAAAAATTCCATCCGCTCGTTACAATATAGTATACCGTTTTCGGAAGAATAAGATTTATGTGTCAAAGCTAATTTCAATAATCGTTCATTTTTAAACTTATATTTAATTATGCTTTGAAGTTCTTTAATATTATCAATATTATCCGACATATTTTTTTAATATTACAACGGCATTATGTCCGCCGAAACCCAAAGAGCTCGACAAAGCGCAATTTATCTGCTGTTGTCTTGCAACATTAGGAACATAGTCTAAATCACAGTCGGGGTCGGGTGTTTTATAATTTATCGTCGGATGTATAAAACCGTTTTGCATACATGCAATTATTGCAATTGCTTCAACAGCACCTGCAGCACCTAATAAATGACCGGTCATCGACTTTGTAGAAGATACCGGTATTTTATATGCTTTATCACCGAAAACCTTTTTTATTGCCAAAGTTTCGGTTTTATCATTCATCGAGGTAGATGTTCCGTGTGCATTGATATAATCAATTTCATCTTTTGAAACACCTGCATCTTTTATTGCAGCTTCCATAGCAGCCATTGCGCCGTTTGCTTCCGGATGGGGTGCCGTCATATGATATGCATCGTCGGAAGCACCGTATCCTGCAAATTCGGCATAGATTTTTGCATTTCTTTTTAAAGCATGTTCCAAAGTTTCAAAAACAAGTATACCTGCACCTTCACCCATCATAAAGCCGTCTCTGTCTTTATCAAAAGGTCTTGATGCCGTTAATATATCGTCGTTTCTTGTGGAAAGCGCTTTAGAACTGCAAAAACCCGCAATTGAAATAGGCGTTATTGTTGCCTCTGCACCGCCGGTAATTATAACATCGGCATCACCGTATCTTAACAAACGAAGAGCTTCACCCATTGCATTGTTTGATGAAGCACAAGCACTTGTTACGGTATAATTGGGACCGGTAAAACCGTATTCTATTGCAATTTCACCCGGTAACATATTTGTTATTAACATCGGAATTAAAAAAGGACTTACTCTTCTCGGTCCTTTTTCCATTAAGGAGGTATGTTCTCTTTCAAGAATTTCCATACCGCCTATTCCTGTTCCGGTAACAACACCTATTCTTGATAAATCTTCTTTTGTTAAATCAAGCCCGGAATCGGCAATAGCTTCCCTTGCAGCGGCTATACCGAATTGATTAAACCTTGCCATCCTTCTTGCTTTCTTTTTATCTATATAATTTTCCGGATTAAAATTTTTTATATTACCCGCAAATTTTGCCGAAAAATCGGTAGTATCAAAAGCATCAATGAAGCTGGCACCGGATTTACCTTGTTTTAAACTTTCGGTAAATTCTTTAACGGTTAAACCTATAGGAGTTACAGCTCCTATACCTGTAATAACTATCCTTTTTTTATTCATAACTTCCCAACTTACTTAGCCTGATGGGCATTTATGTATTCGATAGCTTGTCCTACCGATTGAATTTTTTCAGCTTCTTCATCAGGAATTTCAATACCGAATTCTTCTTCAAAAGCCATAACCAATTCTACGGTATCTAATGAATCTGCACCTAAATCATTTATAAAAGATGCACCCGGAACAACTTCAGCCGGATCTACTCCTAATTGTTCAACAATAATTTCTTTTACTCTTGTTTCTATGTCTGCCATTTTTAACTTCCTCCCTTTTTTATTGCGACCAACTTTTTACTTTTACTATATTTTTAAATAAATTACAAGCCCTTAAAACTACATGTACATTCCGCCGTTAACGTTTATAACGTTTCCGGTAATGTAAGAAGAATCTTCACTTGCCAAAAATAATGCCGAATTTGCAATATCCTGTGCCTCACCCAATCTTTTTAAAGGTATTACTTCGGCATATTTTTTCTTTACATCTTCCGATAAAGCATCAGTCATTGCCGTTCTTATAAAACCGGGTGCAATTGCATTAACCAAAATATTTCTTGATGAAAATTCTTTTGCACATGTTTTTGTTAAGGCAATAACTCCGCCTTTTGATGCGGAATAATTCGCCTGTCCGGGGTTACCCATAATACCTACAACAGATGCTATATTTATAATTCTGCCGTGTCTTTGTTTGAACATGGTTCTTGTAACGGCTTTAATTGAATTAAATACACCTTTCAAATTTACAGATATTACCGCATCCCATTCCTGTTCGCTCATTCTTAAAACCAAATTATCTTTTGTAATTCCGGCATTGTTTACTAATATATCAATTTTTGAAAATTTGTCAAGAGTTTGTTTCATCAAATTTTCACAATCTTCAAGTTTTGTAACATTACTTGCAACGGCAATAGTTTCAACATTATATTTATTTTTTATTTCTTCCGCGGCAGCTTGTGCTTTTTCAAAATTAATATCGGTAACAACAATTTTTGCACCTTCTCTTGCAAATGTTTCGGCAATGGTTTTGCCTATACCTTGAGCACTTCCGGTTATAACCGCAACCTGGTCTTTCAATTTC
>ONEP01000275.1 GCA_900316875.1 Candidatus Ruminimicrobium bovinum | reverse complement strand
TATGTCAAGAAACAAAGAACTCAGTCAATGGAATTCTTGAACTATTCTTGCAATATGCGACACACTGTCTTGAGAGTGAGGAATATGTGAATGCAATTAACGCATTACTTCCATTTGACCATTTTCTACAGATTAAAGAAAAGAATTTGTATGATAACTCATTGGTTGAAAGTATGGGCCTGTCTAATATGCGAATGGATTTTGAGCCATCTGTCTTTTCTCTTGGAGCCTGTCTTGAAATAGCTGAAAGTAAGTATAATAAAGCAATCAATACAACCATTTTTGTTTCAGCAGGTAAGACATTAGAAGAAATAAAGGAATATGTGAAGACAGAAGATTTCGCAAAACAAGTTAGGAAGAACTTTGAGAAACAAGTCGATATGAGTTTCAGATGTATAACAACTAAAGATGCAAGATTATGAAACAGAAATACAACAAGGCGGTTATAGAGATGGCACATAAGTTATTTTATGTGATGGAGAAGAGAGTGTCGGCTGAGGACATGGCGAGGATATGTGAGGCTTTCGAGTTTGCCTGTAAGGCTCATGAGGGACAGCTGCGTAAGTCTGGAGATCCATATATTGTTCATCCTGTAGCAGTGGCGATGATTGTGGCAGAGGAGTTGCAGCTGGGCGCTAATCCGGTGATAGCGGCATTTCTGCATGATGTGGTAGAGGACACAGAGTACACCATTAACGATATTCGCCAGCGCTTTGGGGACGATGTGGCTTTTCTCGTCAGCGTCATGACTAAAAAGAGTGATGGCCGTTATGAGATATCTAAACAGGTGGATAACTACAAACAGATGCTGAACTCTATCCACTATGACATTCGTGCACTGCTGATCAAGTTGGCAGACCGCCTGCACAACATGAGGACGCTTGGTAGTATGCCACCTCACAAGCAGATGAAAATTGCGGGTGAGACGGATTTTTTCTATGCTCCGTTAGCCAATCGTCTCGGACTGTACACCATCAAGATTGAAATGGAGAACCTGAGTTTTCGCTATCGTTGCCCACACGAGTATGAGTATATCTCAAGACTAATCCATCGTGATGAGCTACGACATGAGGCAAGACTGCATAACTTCACAGATAAGATTCGTGAGGTACTGCAGAAAGAACATATTGATGCTCAGGTGTATGCGGAATTCCGCCCACCATTCAGCATCTGGCGCAAGATGCAGAAAACGGGGGATGATTTCAATCACATCCCGTTCCGTCATGTGGTGGAGATTGTGTTTGCCTGTGACGATATGGAACAGGAGAAGGATCTTGCCCTGAAGATATACTCACGTCTGACTAGTGCGTTCAGCGAAAAACCCTGTGGCATTGTTAACTATCTGGATGTCTGCAAGGAGAATGGTTATCAGAGTTTCCATGTGCAGCTGCTGTCTGATTTTGGCTATTGGGAGGAGGTGCACATTAGTAGTGAACGGATGGTTCGCAACAATCATATTGGCGTCGTTGCCGAACGTCGTGAGGATACTGTCCGTCTCTGGATAGAGAAGCTTCGCTCTGTGCTCAAGGACCTGGAATTCCACCAGAAAGACTCTGACTTCATTATTGATGTATCTAGGGCGTTCTATAATGATAATATTATGGTGTTTACACCCAACGGGAAAGGTCTCAATCTTCCCAAAGGTGCGACAGCACTTGATTTCGCCTTTGAGATTCACAGTGATATCGGCGAGCATGCCCAGTATGCGCGTATTAACGGACTACTATCTTCTGTCAAAACCAAACTCCAGCGTGGTGACATTGTGGAAATTGGCACCAATCCTGATGTCCATCCTCAGCAGAACTGGAAAGAATACGTTATGACCTACAAGGGCAAAGGATTCTTGAAACGTTATTTCGGACAACAGGAGAAACCGAAATATCATCTTTGTTCTCACTGTCATCCCATCCCGGGAGAGGAGGTTATCGGCTTTATAGAGAACGACGGAATGACAACCATCCATAAGCGTAACTGTTCTGTTGCTATACAACTGGCATCTAAGCACGGCGACTCTATTGTCTCCGTGGATTACGAGGAACAATCTAACATCCTCCACTCCGTTCGCATTCATGTCTTGGCGATTGACCGTCTACATCTCCTGAACGACATGATTAACTGTATTACGCAGGAGCTCAACCTCTCTATTGATGATTTGAATACCAAGACGGTTGATAATATTGTCAACTGCACCATGACCTTTGGTGTCCATTCTTATAATGAACTACAAACAATCAATTCGCAGATTTCCGTGATTGACGGTGTTGAGGAAGTAAAAATTTTGAATAGTTAATATAGATATGAAACGAGCATTGTTGAGTAAGTGCCATGCACTGGTAGTATTATTGCTGATGCCAACCATAATGTTGGCAAAAGCGGATGTTGTGGATGTGGACAGCATCGGTGAAGACTCGTTGATGGTGACGCAGTACGACTTTGATGAGTTCGACAGGGTGGACTTCTGCCATACACCGCAGTATGTCATCGTGACAAAGAACGGAAGAAAGGGCATTTATGACATGTATCTGCATCAGAACATCACTGAGTTGGAGTATCGTGAGTTACGATTCAACAAATTGGAGAATGAAGGGGATAGTCTGGAGTCTTGCTGGTTCTATGGCAAGAAGGGTTACCAATGGGGAATCATCAGTGTTTTTTCGGAAGACAATTCCATCATGTCTATCTGGATGAATGATCCTGGGGAAATCTATTCGTTGGACGAATGTACCACCATTGACAAAAGAATGGAGAAACGGACGAAGAAACTCCTGAAAAGATTCATCCAAGCACAGCGGATGGATAATGCACAACTGGTGATACTCGATGCACAGACAGGACGGCTGAAAACATGGGTGGCTATG
>ONEP01000214.1 GCA_900316875.1 Candidatus Ruminimicrobium bovinum | reverse complement strand
GCCATATTCATCTACCTCCTATTATTATTTTAGGGTAACTAAACCCTTTGGCATTTTTTGCCTTTAAAATTGTGTAAAATCCTAAAAATTATAGTAATTTTTAGCTTTTTTGTCAACATTAAAAGTAACTATTTTAGAGTGTTAATAAAATGTTAATAACTTATGTTTGTTTTGTCTTTTCTTCTATAATAATTTATTCATTTCTGTGATTTTTGTTTTTGTTAGTTTTCCACCGAAATTTGTTAAAAAAAACGAGTTTTCCACCAACTTTTGCCTTGAAAAATATCTATTTTTAATATATAATAGCCTAGAAATGTCTAAAAACTTTGAAAAATTAAGCTCAAACTGGAACCATTTATTACTTCAAATGAAGGATGATTTTGAAATTAGCGACCATGTATTTCAAGCTTTCATAAAAGATGTATTAAAACCAGTAAAACTTGAGAAAAATACACTCTATATAGAGGTCCCTGAAGATGGTTATATTAGCTTTTTACAAAACCGTGTACTTTCTCAACTAAGAATTGCTGTATCACACGAGACTGGCATATCTACCGAAGATTTAGAAATCATATTTAAAGCTAAAAACTCTTCTCTTAAAAAAATAAGGGATGAAAATGAGGATTTTGTTTCTCTTCTTAAAGCATCTGGAATTAATGACCCACTCAATACTTTTGAAAACTTTGTTCAAGGTCAATCCAATGCCATTGCTTATGCTACAAGTATAGCTGTAGCTGAACACCCAGGAGAAAACTACAATCCTTTATTTTTATTTGGAAAGACAGGCCTTGGAAAAACTCACCTTATCCAAGCAATTGCTAATTATGCTCTAAAGAAAAATCCAAATTTAAACATATTATACACAACTTGTGAGAAATATGTCCAGGAATTTGTTAATAGTATTCAAAAAAACACAATTACCGACTTCAAAAATAAATATAGATCTGTTGATATCTTGTTAATAGATGATATTCATTTACTCGCAGGAAAGCAACAATCTCAAGAGGATTTCTTTAATACATTTAATGCTCTTCATGAAAATAAGAAACAAATAGTATTAACATCTGATAAGCCTGTAAAAGAACTTGGAAATGATATTGAAGAAAGGCTTAAATCAAGATTTTCTTGGGGTACAACTTGCGAATTATATCTACCAGATTATGAGACAAGAATAGCAATTCTTCGTAAAAAAGAAGAAAATAGACATCCTGAATTTAAAGTAGATAATGAAGTAATAAAATATATTGCTCAAAATGTAAAATCAAATATAAGAGAACTTGAATCTGCATTAAATAACATTATTTTATATTCAAAAATAATAAAAAAGCCTGTAGATATAAATCTTGCTAAAGAAAGACTTACAGATATTAAAAATAAAGATGAAAAGAAATTAACACCAGATAGAATTACTAACATTGTTTGTGAGTATTTTGGGGTAAATATATTAGATGTCTGTGGCCCAAAGAGAAATAGAGAGTTTGTATATGCAAGAGATATTGCAATATATTTATGTAGAGATATGATAAAAGATATAACACAGGAAAAAATTGGTGAATTTTTTAATAGAGATCACAGTACTGTTATTAATTCTTGTCAAAAAATAGAAAATAGATTAAAAAATGAAGAAGAATTAAACGAAAATATAAAAAATATAAAAGAAAAAATGTTATTATAAAAAATTAATTAACAAGTTTTATTTTAAAAAAGTGTTTAATTAATAATGATTTTAAAGGTTTTTAACATATCAACAGTGCTAATAATAATAATATATAAATATAAATAATAAAAAGGAGCTTTATGAAAATTTCAGTAAAAAAAGAAGAGTTTTTAAAATCTCTAAATATTGTTAGTAAAGCATTAAAAAAAGGAAATTTATATCAGATTTTAGATTGTGTTTTAATTGATGCATCTAAAAATAAAATTGTTTTAACTTGTCAAGATGGAAAAGAAATAACAATTAAAAATGAAACAGAAGGAACTATAATAGAAAAAGGTATTGCCGCAATAGATGGTTTTTATTTAATGGATCTAATAAGAAATATGCCAGAAAATAGCGAAATAGAAATAAATGTAAACAATAATAGAGATTGTTTAATAACCTGCGGTGAAAATATAAAATACGAAATACAAGCAAAAGATGAGACAACATATCCAAATATAACATCAGTAAATAAAGAAAATAAGATTATATTAAATGAATTAAAAATAAAAAAGTTAATAGAAAAAACAATCTTTTCATATGATAAAAATTTTGATTCATCAAATATAATTTTAAAAGGTATTTATTTAAATGTAAATAAAGAAAAAATTACTGCTAAATCAATGGATGGATATATAATATCTATTGTTAATGAAGTAATAAATGACAATAATGGAAAATATGAAACTATTATTCCAGGTTCATCACTAGAAGAATTAAATAAACTTATAAAAGGTGAAGTAAATAAAGATGTTTATATATATTTCAATGATAAAAATGTTGCATTTGAATTCAATAATACTTTATTTACATCTATAATTATCCCAAATAATTATATAGATACAGATAGAATCTTTAATATTGAATACTCAACAAAAGTTAATATTGATAGAAATGAGTTTTTAGAAAGTTTAATAAGATCTAAATCAGTATTAAGAGAAAATGAAAATAAACCTGTAATATTAGATATAAAAGATGATTATATGGATATTAGTTTAAATACTTTAGCTGGCGGCTCGTATGAAAAGATTGATATAAAAAGAACAGGTAAAGATTTAATGATTGCATTTAATGCAAATTATTTAATAAAAGTTTTAAGTGCTATAGATGACCAAAATATAAATTTATATTT
>ONEP01000215.1 GCA_900316875.1 Candidatus Ruminimicrobium bovinum | reverse complement strand
GACCTCATTTTTCTTTAAACTTAAAATCACCTTTACAATATATTCTTAATAATTATAAAATGTCGCATATGTGTTTAACCAATACACTTTTTGCTTTTTTATGTTATTTATTGTATAATTTAAACCTATGTTTATTAAATATACAAATAAGATTTTAAAAGAATTAAAAAGAAAAATAACTATCGTATTGATACCGCACAGCAGTATGAAACCGATAAAATTTAATTTTTCTTTGCTTTTTTTATCGGTGTGTCTTGTTTCCTGGACGGGGCTTACTTTGTGGGCAGGTTATGTTTCAGGACAAAAAATTGATTATTTAAAAATAAAAGCAGATAACAAAATAATGCATTTAAGAATGGCTTTCCTTTCCGATAAAATAGCACAATCAATGCATATGTTACAACAGGTAAAGCATAACGATGAACATATCAGGGAACTTCTTGCAATGGGTTCAAAAAGAGTAATACTTGAAGACAATTTAGGTTACGGAGGACCTACACCCGTAGAAGCGAATGCGTTAATAACGGCAGTAAACGGAAACATAAATACATTGTCTTTTGATACCGTTTCAAAACAAGCAACACAACTTATTGAAGAATATAAAGCAAGCATAAAAAGCTATTCGGAAATTGCAAATGACATAAATGTACAAAGAGTAAAATTCAGATACACACCTTCAATATGGCCATGTGAAGGAACAATTTCTTCCCCTTACGGTTTTAGAATACACCCTATTTTAAGGTATAAATTTTTCCATTCCGCAATTGATATAGCAAATATTCACGGAACAACCGTTCGTTCAACTGCCGACGGAATTGTTTTATTTGCAGGTATTCAAAGAGGTTACGGTAAAGTTTTGGTTATAGGGCACGGCAATCAATATAAAACAATTTATGCACATCTTTCAAAAATTTTGGTCAAAAAAGGTGAATTTGTAGAAAAAGGACAGGAAGTTGCAAAGATGGGAAGTTCCGGAAGGTCAACAGGTTCACACCTACATTATGAAATTCATTATAAAAATAAACCTATAAATCCGGGGAAATATTTAAAACAATGGGAAAAATAAACAAAAAACAATTTGATACCATAGAAAGTTTTATCGGGCAGGAATCCTGCTTTAAAGGAGACATATCTACCGATAAAACAGTTCGTGTTGACGGTAATTTTACGGGTAATATAAAAAAAGCTTTAGGAGTTATAGTAGGTGAAAAAGCAAAAATTACCGGAAACATAAATGCCGAATATGTTATTGTTGACGGCAGTGTTGAAGGCAATATTATTTCAAGCCAAGCCGTTGAATTATTAAACAAGTCAAAAGTTATAGGTAATATTCAAACAAAAATTCTTTCTGTTGCCGAAGGTGCCGTTTTTGAAGGAAAAAGTTCAATGTTAAGCTTTTTGGAAGAAGCAGCAGACAATACAAAAGAGGAATAGTACTATGATAAATTTTTTAATTAAGCATAAAGTAAAAATATTTTTAATTACAATTATCGGCTTTTTTGCCGGAACTTTTGTAGGGTTCGGCAGTTATCTTTTCAGTGACAGGTCAAGTATAGACACGGTTGCGGTTGTAAACGGAACCGAAATTCCATACAGAGTATATTATTCGTTATATAACAATGCAATAAATATGCACAGACAATCCAACCATGAATTTACAGAGGCAACCGCCAAAGCAATTCAGGCAAATATTTTACAAAGTTTGGTTAAAGACGAATTAATTTATCAACAGGCCGAAAAATACGGAATTGTTGTTTCTAACGAAGAACTTGCAAACGACATTCAACATTTCCCTTTTTTCGTAAACGATAAAGGTTTTTTTGACAGCAGAATTTATTTCGCTTTTTTAAATAATATAAGGTTAGCCCCTAAAGATTTTGAAGAATACAGAAGAAAACAACTTATATCAAGAAAAGTTCAAGTTCTTATTGCATCGGCAATATCAAATGTAAGCCAAGCAGAAATTGATTATTCGAAAGAAAGTTATAAAACATCCGATAAAAATATTATATTACAACAAAAAAACAATGAAATTTTAAATGATTGGTTTAATCAGGTTTTACAAAACAGTAAAATAAAATTCACAATGTTAAAAGAAAATTAATTTTTTTGTCCGTAAAACAACAACTCAAAATAAAAATCCGTTTCAAAATTTATTTCTTTAAATTATTATTTTGCAGGTAAATAAACTATAAACATATATATTGTGCTTATAACTATAACCATTACGGTTGCCGGAACGGAAATTTTACAATATCTTGCCCAACTTATTGAATAACCCGCTTTTGCAGAAACCGAAGTTCCCACAACATTTGCACTTGCACCTATCGGTGTTGCACTACCGCCGATATCGGTTCCTATTGAAAGCGCCCAACTCATTGTTGCCAAAGGAATTCCGCTTGTTACGGCAAGCGACTGAATTACGGGTATCATAGTTGCCGCAAAAGGAATATTATCAATAAATGCCGAAGCAATTGCACTAACCCAAATAATAATTGCAATCAAAACATAAGGGTTTCCGGCTGATGTTTTTTCAATAAGGTTGGCAATCAATTCAAGTATTCCCGTTTGTTCAAGCCCGCCTACAACAATGAAAAGCCCGACAAAAAAAAGCAAAGTTTTATAATCTATATTTTTAATTAACATAATTATATATTTCCCGCTAGTAACAAGTGTAACAAATGCTATAAAAACACCTATCGCTGCAACGCTTAAATGTGTTTGTGCATGTGTTATTAAAAGAATAATTGCACAAGCAAAAATTATACAACTTATAAAAAAACCGGTTTTGTCCGTAATTGCGGATTCGGGCCTGGGGAAAGTTCTTCTGTCAATTTTTCGGCCATGCTGCGAAAACTCTTTTCTGCAAATAAAATAAAAATAGGCAAGAGTAAAAATTAAACCTATCAATGCAATAATACCGGTATTACATAAAAAGTCCATAAATGTATAACCGAGTTTCGAACCGATAATAATATTAGGAGGATCTCCGCACATTGTTGAAGAACCGCCTAAATTGGCACAAAAAATTTCGGCAAGTATCATTGATATCGGATTAAAATCCAAAAGGAACGAAAGTTCTACCGTAACGGCAGCCAAAAATAAAATAACCGTAATTGAATCTATAAACATTGAAAGCACAGCCGACAATAACATAAAAGTAATAAATATGGGTATCACTTTATAATTAACGGCTTTTGCAAGGCGCATACAAAGCCATCTGAAAAAACCGACCCTTGCCATACCTTCAACCATTACCATCATTCCGGCAATAAATAATATTGTGGCCCAATCTATTCCTTTAGAACTTAAATGAGCATTTTTCGTATACCAAAATCCTAAACTGAAAACATCTTTAATATTTAAAGTTTCACTTATTGCCAAAACGGATTTTGAACTAAAGCCGAAACCTATTCCGAAAACACAAATCAAAGTTAAAGCTCCGCAAACAAGTGTAACCTGATGCCTTTCAAATTTTTCCGTAATTATTAAAGTAAACATTACAAGAAAAATTATAACGGCAAAAATTTGTGCCAGTAACATATTATTATCCTTTTCAAATAAATTTTATTATTAAATATTTTTAAATACCGATTTCTTTTAATAAATTTTTTAAAATTTTTGCAGAATTTATAAATGCTTCTTTTTCTTTATCATTAAATTCTATCTGCTGAACTTGCCTTATTCCGTCCGAATTTATTACAGACGGCAAACTTAAATACACATCGTTAACTCCGTAAAAATCTTTTATAAGCACGGAAACGGGAAGAACGGAATTTTCATTTAACAAAATACTTTCGGTTATTCTTGTAAGCGCAAGCCCTATTCCATAAGAAGTTTCACCTTTTTTTTCTATTATTTTATAAGCCGAATTTTTTACATTATTAAAAATTGATGTAAGTTTTTCCGTATGGTTACAATCTTTTTTATCATTACATAACATACAATGATTTTGTATATTTACACCGCCTACGGTTGCCTTACTCCATATAGGAAACTCACTGTCTCCATGTTCACCTAAAATGTATGCATGCACGCTTCTTGCATCAATATTACAGTGTTTTGCTATTTCATATCTGAAACGTGCCGAATCAAGTAAAGTTCCCGAACCTATAACTTTACTTGCAGG
>ONEP01000216.1 GCA_900316875.1 Candidatus Ruminimicrobium bovinum | reverse complement strand
GACCTCATTTTTCTTTAAACTTAAAATCACCTTTACAATATATTCTTAATAATTATAAAATGTCGCATATGTGTTTAACCAATACACATTATTGAAAAAAATAGTTGTTTTGTATATAATAAAAGTTTAAAAATAAAAAACAAAAAGGATTTTAAAATGAAAAAATATTATATTACTACACCTATTTATTATGTTAACGATAAGCCGCATATAGGCCATGCATATACTACAATAGCCGCCGATATTGCTGCCCGTTGGAAAAGGTTGCAAGGTTGTGATGTTTATTTTCTAACGGGAACCGATGAACACGGTGCAAAAATTTGTCAGTCCGCGCAGGCAAAAGGTATAACACCTAAAGAACTTTGTGACCAAATGAGCGGATATTTTCAACAGGCATGGAAATTATTGGATATTTCCAATGACGGTTTTATAAGAACAACCGATAAAATGCATGAAGAAACCGTTCAGTTAATAATGCAAAAACTTTATGATAAAGGTTTGATTTACAAAAAGCAATACGAAGGTTTATATTGTGTCGGCTGTGAAAAATTTATTGCCGAAAAAGATTTGGATGAAAACGGTTGTTGTCCGGACCATAAAAAGAAACCTGTTTTACAGTCCGAAGAAAATTACTTTTTTAAATTATCACAATTTAATCAACAACTTATTGATATGATAGAAAACCCCGCAAACCCCAACCATATAGAAGTTTTACCAGAAACAAGAAGAAACGAAATTCTCGGCAAATTAAGGTTAGGTTTGGAAGATATAAGTATTTCAAGGGCAGCTCTTGACTGGGGAATACCGTTACCTTTTGACAAAAGCCAAACCGTATATGTTTGGGTTGATGCTTTAATCAATTATGTTTCAGCTATCGGTTATAAAGATAATAAGAAAATGTTTGAAAAATACTGGCCGGCAGACATACATTTAATGGCAAAAGATATTTTATGGTTCCATAGTGTAATTTGGCCTGCACTTTTAATGGGTGCCGATATTCCCGTGCATAAAAGAGTTTATGCTCACGGATTTTTTACCATCAACGGCGATAAAATGTCAAAAACTTTAGGTAATGTTATTACCCCGCAACAGTTGGTTGATAAGTTCGGTGTTGAACCTGCAAGATATTTGACGGTATCTTTAATTCCGTTCGGTCCCGACGGTGATATTTCAATGACCGAACTTGTAAAAAAATACAATGTGGATTTGGCAAACAATTTAGGCAACCTTATTTCAAGAACAAACAAAATGGCAGAAAAATATTTTGAAGGCAAAGTTCCAGATTGTGAAGTTGAAGATAATTTAACAAAGGAAGTTGCAAAAATTTTAGATATTGACTACGGTAAGTCCATAGAAAATATGCAGTTTCATAAAACATCCGAAATTTTACAACAGGCAATAACCGTAATCAACCAACAGATAGAACAGGATGCTCCCTGGAAACTTGCTAAAACAGACACACAAAAACTTGCACAATGTATGTATTGCTATTTTCAAGCTACGGATTTGATAATATTACATTTAATACCTTTTATGCCGAAATTATCGGAAAAAATTTGGAATTTAAACGGAGCAACCGGCAATATAATTGACACGGCAAAAAAATATTTTACCGACAAAATTTTACCTAAAGAAGGTTTTTCCGCAAAAGGAACTAAATTAGGTAATTTTGAAATTTTATTTCCGAGAATACAGAACGATACTTTATAACCGCATGTTATTAAGTTATTTTGTTAAGCGGCAGATAACATATCAACAATAATTTCCGAAGAAAAATCTTTGTTTGTATTATCAAAAACATTCAATCTGTCTGCATAAACAAGCGGAGGTATAAAACCGAAAGTATTTAAAAGAGTTTCAAGCATACCGCTGCCGATATCGGAATACTTAACCTGTGCCGATAAATTATCATTTCCTAACAATAACAAATTTTTGTAATTATTTAATTTATAATTTATATCTGACGAAACAATCCTGTTTAATACTTCCTGCTTGATAATGTTTTCCGTATTTTTATTTTCCGTTTCGAAATATTTTATCCATAAAACATCAACGGTCCCTTTTGCCACATTAATTTTATTTAAATAAATATTTACCGGAATATTTTTATCTGCAATTTTTATTGTTATTTCATCCAACAGAGAACTTGTTTCAATTAAATCTTCGTTAATCATTTTATTTGAAATTACAAGCCCTAAAGCGGATACATTTTGTGTATGTAAATTATCAATATATTCAATTCCTTCAATATCTTTTATTGATTCAATATTTTTATTAACTTGTAACGGAGCTATAATTAAAGAATTTCTTTTGTTTATTTTTTGCATATTATTAATACTTTTTGCATAATTTTTAAATAACGGAATTAAAACATTGTTATAAAGTTTACTTATTGTAAAATCAGAAGAATCAACATCATCTGTTTTTGAAATATTATAAGTATCACCGTCTTCAAAATACAAAGTTGATATGCCTTTATTATTCACCGTTCTTACAAGTCCCTGATTTTTATAACCTTTTGACATACTTTTGTCGACACTCATAAGAACCGGTATTTTTATCTTGACATTAAAAATTTTAACCGTTTTATATTCCATTTGTTTTACATTTTGTTTTTCAAGTTTCTCTATCGGGTTATGTCCGGCAACCACCATTCCCAACCCTATTTTTGAAAATATTTTTGCAAAACCGGCCTCTTTCATTTCTTTTACGTTTGCAGGTTTTATTTGTGTTGTATTATCTGCATAAACAGATGTAATTATGGTTAATGCTTCCCGTATTTGCGACAAGTTATTTGAAGACATATCATAATTTCTTATATCTTCCGCCATAATATCAAAACCCTTCAACAAATTTATTCCTTCATAGTGAATACCTTTGTAAATAAAACCTTTTATGCCGGTACGAAAGTTACCTTTATTGTCAACATAACCTATTGCAACATCGGAATCTTCATCAACAGGTAAAACGGAATGCATATAACATATACCGTTATCATCAATTTTATACAGGTAAAAATTATTTTTATAAAATTCGGCCATTTCTAAAAACAACTTATCTTCAAGGTAAGAAACATTATCTATGCCTTTTTTATTTTCACTTTTCAGTTGTTCGTCCCTATAACCTATAAAACCTCTGTCTTGTGCGCCCCATTTTGTATGATATGCCCAATCAAGCCCGTTCCAACATGTAGTTTTGTAATTGCCGAACATTATAGAATCGACAACAACCCATTGCCAATTACCGTTATTATATTCCGTATTTATTTTTTTTTGCTGTTCGGATATTATATCATTTATTAATTTTTTCAAATCTTGCCAATATTGTTTGTATTGAGGATATCCGGCTGAAAGAATTTCCAATTCCTGTTTTCTTTCAAGCCACCAATTAATCGACATTTTATCAACGGCTCTTATACCCGTATAAACGGTTGTTCCGACATTTCTGCCGAAAAACTTTTTATGAAAATTCAACAATATTTCATCCTGTTTGAAAATACCCGTCGGATTATGTAACATATCAACCGTTTTATCTTCCGTAAATTCCGCATAAAAAGTATCCGTAAATAATTTTTGAAATTTCGGTTCCTTTTCGTTCCATATTGATTGTTGTCTGTCATCGGCATATTCCATATATTGCGAGAGTACTTTTGCCCAATATATTTTGGAATTAACATTCTTATCCTTTTGTTTTCTTTTATCTTTTAAAAGTTGTTGAATATTTATTTTTTTACCGAAGACAACAACTTCATAATCATCAGGTATTCCTTTATAATTTTCATAAAACGGCAAATGTAATCCGAGCAAATTCATAAAAGCATATAAATCGTGGTTACCTGTTACAAATTCTGCTTTTCCCGTTTCAAAAATTCTTTTTACAAAGTTAAAGGTTTCCACCGGTTTGTCGCCTCTGTCAAGTAAATCGCCCAAAATATAAAGCAAAGTGTCTCCTTTTTGTTTTAAAATATCAATAACAATATTTTCCATTGCGTTTTCAATTTTATTTTCTGTTTGGATGTTATCGGTTTTATATTCCGGATATATTTTGATAAGTTCGTCATAAAGTTCTTTTAAATCATTATACTTTTTGTTTTGTAATCGGGGTTCCAATTGATAAACAAACAGTTGCAATAATCTCGAATATCCCGCATGAATATCCGATGTTATTACAATTTGGTTTGAATTTACGGTATTACCTGCATTATCAACAATTACATTACCGTTTTTAATATCAAATTCGGTTGACAATCCGTTACAGTAAAGAATAAATTTATCATTTGTATATTTACATGAAACAGATACATTTTCAGAAGATAACTTTGAAACAATATTTTCAATATTACCGACCGAATAATTATTTTCGGCTAATATCTCAATTATTTTTTCCAAATATAAAAATGTTGTCCGGCTTGGAACATTTGATGTACCGGTAAGCATTAAAGAAATTTTTGCCAAGGCCTGATTGTTAAATTTATAAGTACTTTCAATTACTTTGTTATAAAATACATTGTCATTATCATTTTTAACTGACGGAGTTATTAACAAATAAGAAACATTATGTTTTTTAAGTTCATTTAAAACATCGGTATGAAAACCGCCCGTAATTACGATATTTGTTTTTGAATTTTTTTGATTGTTTAACGAATTTAAAATATTATTAACAAAAGTTTTATTTCTGTTTATATTATTATCATTATACTTAAAAATATCCGCGGTATAAAATAAAAAAGAATATTTATCAAAATCATCCGATAAATATTCCGATACCGAATTCAAATATTTTTCATAATTTGTTTTAAAAAAATTGTAATCCTGTTCTGTAATCGCCAAATTTAAAAAATCTTCAAAAAGTTCGGTCATTTTAATCACAAACAACCTTTGTCTTATCTTTTTATTTATATAATTATCATTTATAAAACTTTCAAAATATTTATTTTTTTGTTCAATCAAAGACAACGTATTTAATTCTTTTATTTTTATCGTATTATTAAGATACATATAAAGATTATTATATTTACTTTTTAACTCTTCATCATTTCGAAAATAAGAATATAAAAGTTTATTATATTTATCGGATTTTATTTTGGAATATGAATTTATCAATTCATTATATTGTGCAAAATTTATTTTTGTTTTCAATAATTCAAAAAATTTTTGTTGCTCCTTTTTTAATTGTTTTAAATTTATTTGATTATTGTTTTTTGTTAAACGATAATATTTTTGCAAACTGTCAAATTGCAATATCGGTTGATTCATTTTTGATATTAATTTTAAATCCGTAAGATTAAAATTGACATATTTCAACAATGTTTTGCAGTAAGGAATTTTTTTATACAATACGGTTTTAAAATTTTTATACAGCTCCGTTTTATAATTTTTATTATGCAAAATTAATGCGGCTCTTTCTATATTATCTAAATATTGTTGCCAATTTTCCAAACCGTAAATTTCGATGTTATTGTTATTAAGCAAATAATATTCTACTCCGGATATCAAACCGTTTTCAATTAAACTATCCGTTATATTAAACTGTTTAAGATTTTGCAAGAAAGAAGTATCCGTTTTTTTATAGGGAATACCTTCAACTAAAACTTTATCAACCGAATATTGTTTGGATACTTCTTCAATAATTTTCGATATGTTTTTTTGAACGGATGAACTTGTATGCAAATCCTGAATAAATACTATTTGCGGATTTTGAGAGTTTGTTATAAAGCACTCATTTATTTTACCTGCAGTTAAATTGAAATTTTCAATATTTAAAGGTAAAACAAAAGCCGTAATTGTTTCAATAAATACAAAACAATACAGAAAGCATAAAGTTAAAAATATTGAAAAAAACTTTTTCATATTGATATTATACAAAAAAACGGGAAGATTTTTATTTATCTTCCCGTTTTTACATATATTTTAAACTATCAGCTACAAGACCTAAACTTTCAACTTTAAGTTATATGTTTTTACTTTCAAATTCTTTCATGAAAGCAACTAATTTTTTAACACCTTCAATAGGCATTGCATTATAAATTGAAGCTCTCATTCCGCCGACCGTTCTGTGCCCTTTTAAGCTTACCAAACCTTCCGCAGTTGCTTCTTTTATAAATTTTGCTTCAAGTTCATCGTTACCGATAACAAAAGGAACATTCATCAAAGATCTGTCCTGTTTTACAACCGTTCCTCTAAACAACTTGCTGCTGTCAAGATAATCATATAAAAGTTTTGCTTTGGCTTCGTTCAATTCTTTCATCTTTGCAAGCCCGCCGAGTTTTTTAATCCATTTAAATACCAAACCGCAAATGTAAATACCGTAAGTCGGAGGGGTATTGTATAACGAACCGTTGTCCGTTTGAATTTTCCAATTCATCATCGTAGGTGTGCAAGAAAGTGCCGGACCTTCACCGATTAAATCTTCTCTTATAATTAGAATTTGAACACCGGAAGGACCTACATTTTTTTGAACTCCGCCATACATTACACCGTATTTTGTAATATCTACGGGTTCCGATAAGAAACAAGATGAAACATCAGATACTAACGGTTTCCCTTTTGTATTGGGAAGTTGTTTAAATTTTGTTCCGTAAATCGTATTATTTTCACAAATATAAACATAATCCGCATTATCACTGATAGGCAAATCCGAACAATCCGGAATATATGAAAATGTTTTATCTTCGGATGTTGCAATTTTATTTGCTTTTCCGTATTTTTGTGCTTCTGCAAATGCTTTTTTTGCCCATTGTCCGGTGATAATATAATCGGCAACTCCGTTTCTCATCAAATTCATCGGAACACTTGCAAATTGTAACGAGCAACCGCCCTGTGCAAAAAGAACTTTATAATTTGCCGGTATATTTAACAAATCTCTTAAATCTTTTTCCGCTTCATCAATTATGGCTTGATAAGTTTTTGATCTGTGACTCATTTCCATAACGGACATTCCGGAACCTTTGTAGTTCATCATTTCATCGGCTGCTTGTTTTAAAACTTCTTCCGGTAAAACTGCCGGACCTGCAGAAAAATTATACACTCTTTCCATTTTGGCAATATCTCCTTTTATGGTAACTGTTAATCAACTGTCTTTTGATTATACAAAAAACAAAAAAAAATTGCGAAAGTAATTTTTAAACATAATTAATCGTGGCGGAGCGCTTCTATCGGTGAAAGTTCGGATGCTTTTTTTGCAGGCCATAAACCGAATACTATTCCTACAAAAGCGGAAAAACCTACCGAAAGTATAATGGAAAAACTTGAAACAAAAACCGCCCAACCTGCAAATTTTGAAACCACAAGTGAAATTATAACACCCAAAGTTACACCGGATATTCCTCCCAAAAGCGACAGAACCGAAGATTCAATTAAAAATTGCAGCAAAATTGCAATTCCCGTTGCACCGATTGCCTTTCTTAAACCTATTTCACGTGTTCTTTCACTTACACTTACAAGCATTATATTCATAATACCTATACCGCCAACTATTAACGAAATACCCGCAACGGCACCGAGCAACATTGTCATCGTTTGTGTAGTGGATGTAAGCATTTGTATCATATCCGACATATTTCTTATTCTGAAAGCATCGGCATGTTCGGCCGTTAATTTATTTCTTTCAAGCATTGTTTGTAACAAATAAGTTTCCGTTTCACTCATTTTACCGTCCTGCACTTCTACGGCAACCGACGATACATACTGTGTTCCCAACAATCTTTTCATTGCCGTATTTAACGGAACTATTACCATATCGTCGCCATCTCTATAACCCTGTGCACCTTTGACAGGTAAAATACCTATTACTCTGAATTTTTTTCTGTTTATTTTTATATATTTACCTACGGGATTTTCATTACCGAAAAGATTTTTTACAACGGTTGTCCCTACAAGGCAAACTTTTGCCAAATTTTCATTTTCCGTTTTTGTAAAAAACCTACCGTATTGCGGAACGGAATTTTGCATATATTGATAAGCGGGGGTTGCACCCGTAATTGAAGTATTTGTATTTTTATTACCGTAAACAACTTGAACCGAACCGCTTACATTAGGATCTATATTTTTAATAAGTTCCGTGTTTTCGGCAAGTGCATCAACATCTTTTAAATAAATTCTTCTTGTTACCGAACCCGAAACACCGCCGAGTGAAATTCTTCCGGGCATAAGATACAACAAATTTGTTCCCATTGAAGTTATTTGTTTTTCAAGCGACTTTTGTGCACCGCTTCCGAGTGCAAGCATTGATATAATTGATGCAACACCTATTATTATACCGAGCATTGTAAGCAGTGACCTTGTTTTATTTGAAATTATTGCCCTTATTGCAGAAAAAAAGTTTTCGGCAAATTCGGCAAAACTTAAATGCGCGGCAACTTTTTTTATTTCTATGGGGTTTGACTTAACTTGTTTTGACGGTTTTTGTCTTGTGTCACCTATAACCTGACCGTCTTTGATTGTTATCAACCTGTCTGCCCATTTTGCAATATCGGGTTCGTGTGTAACAAGTATAATACTTATTCCCTTTTTATTTAAATCGGTTAAAATTTGCATTATTTCATTTGATTGTTTTGAAGACAAATTACCGGTAGGTTCGTCGGCAAAAATAATTTTCGGGTCATTAACCAATGCCCTTGCTATTGCAACCCTTTGTTGTTGACCGCCGGAAAGTTGTGTCGGTTTATGCTCGGTTCTGTTTGAAAGGTCAACCTCGCCGAGAAGTTTTTCGGCTCTTTCTTTCCTGTTTTTACCGCCGGAATATACTAACGGTAATGCAACATTATCGGCTGCCGTCATTTTATTTAAAAGGTTGTACTGTTGAAAAACAAACCCTATTATTTTTGACCTTAAAAATGCCGTTTGACTGTCATTAAATTTTAAAACGTTTTGTCCGTAAATTTCATAAACGCCGTCTGTCGGTCTGTCAAGCAAACCCAATATGTGCATTAGTGTGGATTTACCGGAACCGGAAGGTCCCATAATTGCTACAAATTCACCTTCCTCAACGGTTAAGTTTATACCTTTTAATATATCCAGCTTATTTTCGCCGATATTATAAACTTTTGTAATATTTTTTATTTGTAATAAAGGTATTTTTTTATTTTCCATTATGATTTTTTCGGAGCATTATTTAAAATTTCTTTACCGGATTTTCTTTTTTTGTTCGGAGTCATTTGCAAAAAACCTTTTGTTTCATCTTTTGTGGTATTTAATTTAAAATTTTCATCTTTAACCAAAATTTCATCACCTGCAGAAAGCCCGGAAACAACTTCAATATTATCTCCGTCAAGAATACCTGTTTTTATTATATGTTTATCGGGGTTCATATTATCACCTACAAGAACATAAGTTTGTCCTTGCGAATTTTCATTTATACTGTCCCAGGGAATAACAACTGCTGCCTTTTTTTCCGTAACGGTAATATCAATGTTGGCTGTCATTAACGATTTAAAAAACGGAGGTGTTTTTACGGGCCTTATTTTAACATAATAAGTTATAACATTACTTACATTTTTACCTTCTTCCAAAATTTGAAAAACTTTTCCCGATACCACATCATCTTTATAAGCATCAAGCGTTATTTCGGCTTTTTGTCCTACTTTAACTTTACCAATATCGGCTTCATCTACACTTGCAAGCACTATAAGTTCATCGGCAAGTGCAAATAAAATATCGTTTGTTGAAATGGTTTGCCCTTCAACAACATTTCTTAAAATTATTTTACCGTTCATAGGTGATATTACGGGTGTTGCTTTATATGTATTTTCCCAATCGGAAAGTTTTTCGTCGGGATTTGCACGAACGGCATCTAAAATTGCAACCCTGTCGGAAGAACTTAAATATGCAAGAACCTGACCTTTCCTAACGGTATCGCCCTCGTTAACAAGAAGTCTGTCAACCCTGCCGGAAACCGAAGGTTTTATTTCAACTCTGTTTAAAGCCGAAACTTCACCCGTTGTATCTATAATTTCACGAACATCTGCGGTTGATACTCTTATTGAAGAATAGTTAGGAACAACAACTTTTTGTTTTTTATCTTTTAACTGATATGTAATAGCAATACCCAGTGCAATAATTACAAAAAAAACTATCATCTTTTTCATTTTATATCTCCGTTCGTATTTCCTAAAATTCTATCTCTTTTTGCCAAAGCTACATTATAATTATATAAAGCCGAAAGGTGAGATATTTGATTATTTACATATTCCTGTTCGATATCCTGCCATGTTTGGAATTCCATCGTCCCTGCTCTGTATTTAACGGTGGCTTCTTTTTGCCTTTGAATTGCCGCTTCAAGCAACATTTCTGAAATAACAATACTGTCTTTTGTTTTTTCTATTTCCAACAAAATATTTTGCAGTTCCGTTTTTGATGCAAGAATCGTTTTTTCATAATTTTCTTTATTTTGTTCAAGTGCTATTTTTGAAGATTTTATTGAATTTGAAATGCTTGTCAAACCTCCGGATAATATAGGATAATTTAAGCCGACACCGACATTCCAATTTTTACTTGATAAAGGCGGAAACGGGTTTGTATCGTCGGATAAACCTATCGATGCGGAAGCAGATATATTGGGATATAAATTCCCTTTATTTGATAAAACTCTATATTCAGCTATTTCAACGGCAGCTGAAGAAATTATAACATCGGGAACACTTGAAACAATTTCATCAACATCAAAACTATTATCATCTTTAACCGTTATTAAAGTTCCTTCAACGGTAAAATCTATGGGAATATCTTTACCTAAAGTTTGAACAAGTGCTCTTTTTGCAACCACAAGTTCTCTTTGTGCATTTAAAAAATTAATATAAGCCGATTGTTTTTGTGCTTTAGAACGTAACATATTACCTTTGCTTTCTTTACCGCCTTCATATTGCAAACGCACAATATCGGCGGATTGACTTCTTAATTTATAAATATTTTCAAGCAATATAATATTTTGCTGAGCATATTTCATTTTAAGGAATGCTTCTTTTATTGAAAAATACACATCGGCACAAGTTTTTGTAAGTTGTGCAACGGTTTTATTTATTGAAGCTTTTTTGCTTTTTATTTCGGCACTATTTTGAAAATTGTATATTGTTTGAGAAGCACTTAAATTTGTACTCCAGCTGTTTGAGGTATGTCCGTTACCGCTTCTTGAAAAGCCGTAACGAAAATTAGCCGAAGGATAATATTTATTTAAAGCAATATTATAGTCGTATTCCGCTATCCGTAAATCCTGCCTTGTCGATACTAATGTTTGGTTATTTTCATTTGCAATATCAACACACTGCTGCCAAGTTAAAACGGTATCGGCAAAAAGGCAATTTGTAAAAAGAAAAATGAATATTATTGTTAAAAATTTTTTCATACGAAAATTTGCTTTGCAAATTTTGAGGTATTGATGAACAGAAATATTGATATGCAGAACCTAAAAACCGCAAAAATATAAGTATACCCGTTTAGACTAAATTTTTTATAAAAAGTTACAAAATAAAAATTTATAACTACAATGTATAATAGTATACATTATAAGCCGCAATTTATCAATTGCCTTTTTTGGGAGCACCTATAACAATTTCAACTCTTCTGTTTTTAGCTCTGCCGGCTTCTGTTTTATTTGAATATATAGGTTCTTTTTTACCTTTACCTATAATACCCATCTTATTTTTAACTTTGTAATCTCTTTTTAAAACTTCGGCAATTGCAGCCGCTCTTCTTAAAGACAAATCATTATTATATTTATCACTTCCGACATTATCTGTATGTCCCTCTATTAAAATTTCCGAATCGGGATACTTATTTATTTCTTTTGCAACCTCTTTTAAACTTTTTCTGCCGTTTTTTGTAAGTTTTGCTTTTGCAAAAAGGAAAGTCGGCTTTTCATCAAGTCTTATTTCTTTTATTTGTGTTTCTCTTATTTTTTTAGCTTCCTGTTCACTGAAAATAAAAGCTTCATATTTTTGAAGCATATCTTTTAATTCTTTTTCTCTTTTTGCGGCTTCTTCCAATTCTCTGTTTTTTGCCGCAAGCTCTTTTTCCAAAAGTTTTGACTTATCATTAACATTTTGAACCTGTTTGTTTTGTTCCGTTTTATTTTCAAAATCTTTTGATTTTTCCGAACAATTCGAGCAATTAAATTTATAAGAAAGACCTATATTAAAATAAAAATTATTATTCTTTTGAGCAAGCAAAGCTAATGTATTTGCAAATATGGTCCAATTATCACTTAACATATAATCGGCACCTAAATTAAGGCCGACCGAAGTTTTTGAAATTTCACCGCTATGAATATTCATTTTACTGATATCCGAAAAATCCGATAACGATATTTCAATTTTATTGTATTCGTCAGAAAACAATTGCCTTAAACTTAAATTACCGTACCAACCGAATTTTTTTACGTTCCCCTCAACTCCCGCACCAAGCCGTGCCTGAAATCTAAAATTATTATAGTTGTTTACTTTTAAATTAAGACTATCGGCACCTTTTTCATTAAATCCGTCTATTGAATTATAAATTCCGGTTAAACCGATAAACGGTATTAAATTTATTTTATTTTCCTCATAATTATTTGTAAGTCCGATTTTATAACCTATTTGCCCGTCCAATGATATATTATAACCGTTATAACTGCTTGAAGCAGTTCTGTTCATAAAATCAATTTTTCTGTTTGTTTCATATTGTTGCATACCGGCAAGCGCCATAGCTTTTATCTGCCATTTTTCATTATTAAAACCGCCGTAAACACCAAAATTAAAATCTTTCATGTCGGTTTTATCGGATTTTTGTTTAAGTTCTGATGCGCCGTAACCTGCCGTAATTCCCAATGTTAAGGATTTTAGTGATATCATATCAAAGCCGGCAAATAATCCGTTTACATTGCTGCTGAATTTGGGAGAATTTGAATTTCCGTCAACATCTGTCGTATTATAAAAGTATTCCGCCCAAATTTTACTGTGCCATTTGTAGCAAACATTATCGGAAATTCTTTCTTCTATTTTATCGTAAATATGCTCCTGTTTTGAATTAAAATATGTTAAGAAAGCAGAATTTGCATATATCAAACCTGCAATATCGTCAAAACTTGCTTTCAATTTATCAAAATCCTGTGTGGATTCATAGTAATAAAGTTTTTCCAATTCGGTTAATACCTGCGTTATATCGCCGGACTGTCCGGTTGAAAGCGTATCAATAACTTCTGCTACTTCTTTCTGATTATGAGACAAATCCAAATAAGGAGAATCGGCAAAATCGGTTGCTTTTCTTGACACTTCAACTTTCATTATATTTGCATCGTTATAAACATTGTAGGCAAACCTGCTTCCGAATGCAAGATCGGATTCATTTAAAGAAGTTATCGTTACCGTAGAAAATTCGGTTTCAATATTTGAATTTGCTTTAATAATTTCAAAAATTGCTTTTTGATAAAAACTTCCTTCTACCGTTATTAAATTTAACGAAGTTTGTTTTGAAGAAACAACAACCGAATCCGCCTCTATTTTATCGTTATAAACATCAAAATTATCCTTTTGCCCTATTTCGGCATTATAACCGCTGCCGTCTTCAAATACTAAGTTGCCTGATATTTTTACTGTCCCGGTGGAGTTACCCGGAGCAATAACGGCATTTTTGCCTATAACAACATTTGCGGCTTTAATGTCGGCATTTCCTTTTAAATAACTGTCGGTAAATTTAATATCATTTATAACTTCAAAATTTTTACCTGCTCCTAAATTATTTATAACAAATGTTCCTGAAGATATATTAGCGGAATTAGCTTTAAACGTATTTATAACAGTCATTGTCGAAGAACCTGTTTTATTAAATGTTCCGACATAATTTGTTTCATCAATTTCATTTAGTGTAACTTCCGTATCGCTGTCGGAAAATTCAAACGTATCCGAATTATTTACACCCGTTCCGAATAAAGTTCCCTTTATATTTAATGCTGTTCCTATCAATTTCCCGTTCCTGACATAAGTATTTCCCGTATAATTATTTTGTTCCGCTTGGAAATTAATTGTTCCCGAACCTGTCTTTATAAAATCGGCATCTCCGTTAATTTGTTATGCCAAAGTTACGGTTGAAGAAACAACTTCAATATCAATATCATTATTTTCATTTACATTAATTTCATTATCCAATAAAATTTCGTTTGACGCATCTACAATTAATTTACCGCCGTTCATATATATAGTGCTTGAACCTAAATTTGATGATGATATTTTTATTGCGCCGTCCGTTATTATTGTTCTGCCGGAATATGTATTTATATTTGACAATTCAAGTGTTCCGGAACCTTTTTTTTCAATATTTCCCAACCCTGTTATCAATGCATTTGAAACAAAATCATTTTCGTCTGTTACTTGCAACAAAGAATTTTCACGTTCAAAATTTATATTTTCAACAGTCAAATTTTCCAAAGGTGTTATAAGTTCAGATGAAATCTTTACGGTTTTTTGTGTTATTGAAGCGGAATTGGTTACAGAAGAAGATACCGTTAATGTTCCGCCCCCCATAATTATATTATTATTTGTTCCGGAAGTATTTATTTCCATTAACCCGTTATTTTCTATGTTTTCATCCGCAACAACATCATAAATTCCTGTTACCAAACAAGCACCGTCGTATATTGTTATTTTGTTAGTCGTTATCGTACTGTTTTGTAAATTATTAAAAATACCGGATATAATTGTTACCGAACTTTGATCAATTTTTGCCTTATTATTTAAATTACCCGTTACATCTAAAAAACCGCTTCCCATTATATTGCTTTCATTATCATCCGAACCGCCGGTAAAAATTAAATTCCCGTCATTTTTTACAAGTGTTACGGATATTGTATTTGTTTGTAAAGAAGAATCGGTGGAAATTACAATTAAATTTTGTTCGATATTATTACCTTCCGGATTTATAACACTTGCCCCGTTGATTATTTGAACTTCTCCCGAACCTTTAATATAAGTTTTAATATTACCGTCCGAATTAAACTTCAATGTTCCTTTATTTTCCAATACACCCGCTTCAAAATTTTCCACAGCACCGGATACGGTTGAACCGTTTCCGACTTTTATACTGTTTTTAGTTTTTATTGCGGATGAAACTTTTACGTCTTTACCGTTTATATTTACATTTGATTGCATTATCTCGGCATTAACTTTAAAATTATCATCTATACTTAATGAACCGTCTCCGGTTATTTTAACATTATTTTCTTTTCCGGCGGTTATATTAAAATTACCGTTATTTATAATTTCAGATGCCGAAATTTTTTCAATATTACTGTAAAGAAAAGCTTTATCATCTATAAGTATATCATTAAACGTTAATTGTGAGTTATTGTTTACTATTGAACCGCTTGAAATTATAAAGGAATCGGCTTTTAAGTTATTATTGTTATTTAATTTTATTTTTTCAACGGAGATTACCGAAAATGTATCATCATTCATTGTTAAAGAAGTGTCGTTATCCCAAGTTGTTGCTACTTCATCCGCACCCTTAACGGTTAATTTTGTTGCCGACGATGTATCAAAAGAAACATCATTATAACTTCCGTTAAAAATTTTTGTCGTAAGTATATTATCAGAACCAGAATCCGAGGAGTATGTATACTCGGTTCCGTCTTGACTGCCGGTTATTGCGGCATAAACGAAAGAAAAGTTTAACAACAAAAATGTTACTACAAAAAAAACCAAAACATAAATACTGTAAAAATTTTTTTTCATTGATATTTATCCTATTTTAAAGAATTTGTTTCAAAAATTTTATGCTGCCGTTAAAATATTAACTACATTTTTAATATCGTCAAAATTTTCTTTTTCAAAATCTATGTTTCCTATTTTCTTATCGGCAAAAAGAACTAACAATTCAAATGTAGCTGCTTTGGCAATACTACCTTCTTTATCAAATTTAATTTCATTTTCCAAACCTATTCCTTTCAATAGTTTTTGTGCTGTTATAATATCGGAACTGTCTAAACAATACGCAAGTTCGTAAACAAAGTTTATGAATTCTTCAGCATTCATCCTTTGTTTTGCCGGCTCAAGTATTTCAATTATTTCATCAACAACCTGTTTTTGATTATTGTTCAATTCCACAAGAGCATTCCTTTCAACCATCTTTTTTATATTTCTATCTGCAAACCCTAACGGATTTCTTGTATTTATCCATACG
>ONEP01000217.1 GCA_900316875.1 Candidatus Ruminimicrobium bovinum | reverse complement strand
CACCAAGCCACATTATAAGAACGGTTCCGGTAACAAGTGTCATAACCGTCATAACTATCCATGATAAAGAAGGGTCCAAAACTATCGGCATACCGCTTGGGGTAGGCATTCGGACTATTGCCATTGTGAGCCCGAAAGATTGGATTGCACCTAAAATTAAAGTGCCGTATCTTGTAATTTGGGTAAGTTTTTTTCTGCCGTGTTCACCTTCTTTAGCCAACCTGTCCAAATAAGGAATAACATGTGCACCTTGCATTAAGCTCATAATAATGGATGCGTTAATGTAAGGCATAATACCCATTGAAAACACCGACATTCTGTTTAAAGCACCACCGGAAAACATATCCAAAAAGCCGAGTAATCCGTTGCTGTTTGCATCAAATAAAGATTTAACCGCAGCAGCATTGATACCCGGTATGGGAACGGAAGCTCCTATTCTGTATGCTATAATTATAGCAAGTGTAAACAAAACCTTATTCCTAAGTTGAGGAATTTTGAATATATCTCCGAATGTTTTAAACATGTATTTACCCTATATTTTAATTTTTATTTTATTATTTCCGCTTTTCCGCCTGCTTTTTCAATTTTTGCTTTTGCTGTTTTTGAAAAAGCATCCGCTTTAACGGTAAATTTCTTTTTTAAATCACCGTTTGCAAGAATTTTAACAGGACCGTTTTTCTTTATTATACCTGCAGCTTTTAAGCTTTCTTTTGTAATTTCGGTACCTGCATCAAACTTTGCTTCCAAACTGTTAATATTTACTATTTCATAATGAGTACGGAACTGTTCGTGGCTGAAACCTCTTTTAGGCATTCTTCTGGCAATGGACATCTGTCCGCCTTCAAAGAAAGGCATTTTGCCTTCACCGGATCTTTTTTTCTGACCGTTCATACCTCTGGTACACATTCTGCCTCTGCCTGAACCTACTCCTCTACCCACTCTTATCTTTCTGTGTTTTGCACCTTTAGCAGGTGATAATGTATTGAGAGCTATCATATTTCGGCAACCTCTTTATTTCTTATTTTTGCGACATCTTCTCTTGTCCTTAAATTTTTCAAAGCATCAATTGTAGCATATACGACGTTAAAAGGATTGGATGTTCTCATTGATTTTGTAAGAATATCTTTTATACCGACGGCTTCCAAAACCACTCTAACCGAACCTCCGGCGATAACACCGGTTCCGGCAACCGCAGGTTTTAACAAAACTTTTCCCGCACCGGAAACACCTATAACTTCATGCGGAATACTTGTATTTCTTAAAGAAACACTTATCATATTTTTTTGAGCATAAGCACTGCCTTTTTTAATTGCCGCCTGAACTTCGTTTGCTTTACCCAAACCACAACCTACTTTACCTGCTCCGTCACCGACAACAACAAGTGCATTAAAGGAAAACCTTTTTCCGCCTTTAACAACTTTTGCAACTCTGTTGACGGTAACAACACTTTCTATCAAACCGCTTTCATTTTCATTTTTAATTTTATTGTCAACCAACTTATCCCCCCGTGCTGCTACATCTTATTTTATTTTTATTTGTTAGAATTTTAATCCTGCAGTTCTTGCTTCTTCGGCAAGAGCTTTTACTTTACCGACATATGCTTTTCCTGCTCTGTCAAAAACCACCGTGTTTACTTTTTTATCAATAGCTTTTTGGGCTATCAATTTACCTACGGCTTTAGCTGCTTCAACCGTATCGGCAGATTTGAATTTACCTTTTAATTCCGCAGATAAAGTTGATGCTGCGGCAAGGGTAATACCTTTGGAATCGTCAATAACCTGAGCATAAATATTTTTATGTCCGCATTTAATGTTTAATCTCGGTCTTTCCGATGTTCCGCTTACTTTACTTCTTACTCTTTTCTTACGAAAAACTGACCTTTCTTTTGAAGATTTCATTTCTGTTATAACCTCTTAAAAAAACTTAACTGTTTATTTCTTTGCACCTGCAGAAGCAGCTTTACCTGCTTTTCTGAGTATCTTTTCACCTGCATATCTTATACCGAAACCCTGATACGGTTCGGGCGGTTTTACGGCACGAACTTGTGCGGCAAAAGCGCCTACCGCCTGTTTATCAATTCCGGTTATTGTAAGTGTCGGAATTTTATCCTGTGTCATACCTACAACAACTTTAATTCCGTCGGGAACTGTTTTTGTAACCGTATGAGAATAACCTACGGTCAACGTTAAATTTTTGCCGGTCAAAACAGCTTTAAAACCTAACCCGTTAAGTTCCAATTCTTTTTTATAACCTTCAACAACTCCGGTTATCATATTGCAAATTAACCCTCTCAAAAGCCCCTGATACATATTTGCCTGTCTTGACTCGTCTTTCATCTCGACAAGAACGGAACCTTTATCTATTTTTACGGCTAAATGTTCCGGAACGGCTTGAGAAAGTTTTCCGTTTGCACCGGAAACTTCTATTACATCATTTTTCAATTCTACTTTAACCTTTTCAGGTATTGTTATCGGTTTTTTTCCTAAGCGACTCATTTTGAAACCTCAATATAAAATTTTACCAAACGTATCCTAAAACTTCACCGCCAATCATTTCTGCTTTAGCTTTTTTACTTGCCATTATTCCTTTTGGTGTAGAAATAATTGCAATACCGAAACTGCCCAACACATTAGGCAATTCTTTGTAACCTTTATAAATTCTTAAGCCCGGTTTTGAAACTCTTCTCAAACCGCTAAGAGCTGCTTTACCGTTGGCATCGTATTTTAAGTAAACTCTTAAAACACCTTGCTTTTGATCTTCAATGTTTTTATAATTCGAAATATAACCTTCTTCTTTTAAAACCTTTGCTATTTCGGTTTTAACTTTGGATGAAGGAATATCTACTTTTTCATGTAATTTAGAATTTGCATTGCGAATTCTAACAAACATATCTGCTATAGGATCTGTAATCATTATACAACCTCTTTTTTATTTGTTTTACTTTATTACCAACTTGACTTTGTAACACCGGGTATTTCGGCATTATGTGCAAGTTTACGGAAACATATTCTGCACAGCCCAAAATCTCTATAGTAGCCTCTAGGTCTCCCGCATAGACGACATCTGTTTCTATACCTAGTTGCAAACTTTTGAGGTTTGCGCATTTTTGCTTCTGCTGATAGTGTTGCCATAAAAAAACCTCTTACTTTTCTATTTTTATTTTATTATCTCTTTTTAAAAGGCATACCTAAAAATTCCAATAATTTTTTTGCATGCTCATCTTTTTGTGCCGATGTAACTATAGTTATATTCATTCCTCTTGCTTTATCGGACTTTTCAACATTTATTTCCGGGAATATATACTGTTCGGTAAGACCAAGGTTAAAATTACCTTTTCCGTCGAACTTATTAGGTTCTATTCCTCTAAAATCTCTGATTCTCGGTATTGCAATGTTTATAAGCCGGTCAAAAAACTCATACATCATTGCGCCTCTTAAAGTTACTTTAACTCCGATAGGCATACCCGCACGGATTTTAAAGTTTGAAACCGACTGTTTTGCTTTACAAACAACCGGTTTTTGCCCGGTTATTGCGGCAAGCTCCGAACTTGCAACTTCAACAACTTTAGCATTATCTTTTGCTTCGCTTAAACCTATGTTTACTACAATTTTAACCAACTTAGGAACCTGATTAGGATTTTTAAAACCTATTTCTTTTTCCAAAGCGGGTACTACATTTTTTAAATACAACTCTTTTATTCTCGGAATTTGATTCATGTTAGTCTTTCCTTATTTTAAACTATTATTTCTCCGCATTTTCTGCATACTCTAACCTTTTTCCCGTCGGACAATTTATCGAATTTAGGTCTGTTCGGTTTATTGCATTTAGGGCAAACCAACATAACGTTCGATATCGATATAGGAGCTTCTTTTTCCTTAATACCGCCGGGATCGGTTTGTGTAGGTTTTGTATGTCTTTTAACGAAGTTTACTTTTGATACGATAACTTTATTCGTGTCAAAAAATAATTTTAAAACTTCGCCTTCTTTTCCTTTATCTTTTCCCGTCAAAACTACAACTTTATCTTTTTTCTTAATATTAAGCATATTTCTATCCTGTTAATTTATACTATATAACTTCCGGTGCCAAAGAAATTATTTTTAAGTAATTAGCTTCTCTTAATTCCCTTGCTATAGGTCCGAATATACGGGTTCCCTTAGGTTCGCCTTCATCGTTAATGATAACGGCCGCATTATCATCAAACCTGATGTATGTTCCGTCTTCTCTGCGGTATTCTTTTGCAGTTCTGACGATAACAACTTTAACGACATCACCTTTTTTGATGTTGCCGTGAGGAATAGCATCCTGCACGGAAGCCATAACAACATCACCAAGCCCCGCATATCTTCTTCTGAGACCTTTCATTACTCTGAAGCAACGAACTTTTTTTGCACCTGAATTATCTGCAACATTTAAAATAGTTCTTTCTTGAATCATTTTTCTTTCCTTATGCCTTGTTAACAATTTCCGTCAAAACCCATCTTTTTGTTTTAGAAAGAGGTCTTGACTCCATAATATACACCAAATCACCCATTTTGGATTCATTTTTCTCGTCGTGAACAGAGAAATTTGATTTTACACGGGTAACTCTTCCGTATAAAGGATGTTTTATTGTTCTTTCAACGGCAACAACCCTTGTTTTTTGGGCTTTGTCGCTGATTACCGTCCCTTTTAATATTTTTCTTTTGCCGCGTTCTACCATTTTTCCTTCCTAATTAACGGGAATTATTTCCCTTTTTGTTGTTGAGCAAGTATTGTTTTTATTCTTGCTATTGTCCTTCTGAGTTCTCTGAGTTCCAGAGGATTTTTTATCGGAGCAGTTGAGTTTCTGAATTTTAATTTATAATACTTATCTTCCAAATCTCTCAATTTGGCAACCAACTCCGTATTCGACATACTTTTTATTTCCAACCAGTTTTTCTGTTTCATATCTCTTTTTCCGTTTTTATATTTCTTGTCTTACTAAAAATTTACAATGTATAGGTAATTTGTCTGCAGCCAACTTAAAAGCTTTTTTTGCTTCGGCTTCCGGAATACCTTCCATTTCAAACATTACTCTGCCGGGCTTTACTACGGCTACCCAAAATGCAGGATCGCCTTTACCTTTACCCATTCTTGTTTCAGCAGGTTTTTTGGTAATAGGTTTATCGGGGAATACTCTTATCCAAATCTTTCCGCCTTTTTTGATAAACTTTGTTAAAGCTATACGAGCAGCTTCTATTTGGTTACTGTTTAACCAAATAGGTTCCAGGGCTTGTAGTCCGTAAGCACCGAATGCCAAGGTCGTGCCGCCTTTAGCATATCCTTTCATTCTACCCCTGTGAGTTTTTCTGTATTTAACTCTTTTTGGCATCAACATATATATTTCCTTCCTTAACTTTTAACTATTTTTGTTCCTGAGCATTTCCTACTTCTTCAACGTTTTCAACCAATTTTGCTTCTTCAAGAAGTTCCTTGGCTGTTTTTTGGAAATGTTCTTTTTTAAATATCCAAACTTTTATACCGATTTTTCCCATTGTAGTATTTGCTTCGGAAAAGCCGTAATCAATTTCGGCTCTGAAAGTTTGAAGAGGAACTCTTCCTTCTTTTAACCATTCGGTTCTTGCAATTTCTGCACCGCCGAGTCTTCCCGAACACATAACTTTTATCCCGCCTGCACCTGCTGCCATTGCTTTTTGAATAACTTTTTTCATTGCTCTTCTGAAAGCAACAAGTTTTTCTATCTGATAAGCAATATTATCGGCACAAAGTTGGGCATCAATTTCGGGTTTTTTAATTTCCATGACGTTTACGAATGTTTTTCTCTGCGTCATTTGTTCTACTTCAACTCTGATGGATTCCATACCTTGCCCGCCTTTACCGATAACAATACCGGGGCGAGAAGTATAAATATTTATTCTTATGTATTTACCTGCTCTTTCAATAGCAATTTTAGAAACGGAAGCCATTTTCAATTTTTCTTTCAAATAGCCCCTTATTCTATAATCTTCTTCTATAAAATCAGGCATTTCCTTTACATTAAACCATTTGGAATCCCAGTCTTTTATATAACCTAACCGAACACTTTTAGGATGTATTTTATGACCCATAACTCCCTTACCTTTTAACTAAATTTTAGCTTCTTTTTTTGTTGTTTTTGCCGTTTTTTTAACGGTTCTTTTTTTCTTTTCAGGTTCAACCGTTTCGGTTGCTAATACCGGCTGTTGAACTTTTGCTGCAACTTTCTTTTTTCTTTTAGGCGCCTTTAACCCCTCATCCGTAACTATTATCGTTAAATGAGAAGTTTTTCTTTTATAAGGCAATCCTCTGCCCATAGGACCCGGTCTCATTCTTTTCAATGTAGGCCCTTGCCCTACCCAGGCCTCTTTAACTTTTAATCCCGAAAAATCTTTCAATTTTCCTGCGTTTGCCACTGCACTTTTTAAAACTTTTTCTACAAGTTCGGTAGCATTTTTAGGCAAGAAAGAAAGAATCTCAAATGCTTTATCAACTCTTTGATTTCTTATAACAGTCAAAACTTGATTAACTTTTCTAGGAGCAT
>ONEP01000219.1 GCA_900316875.1 Candidatus Ruminimicrobium bovinum | reverse complement strand
AATCAATTGCTTGAAAAAAGAGGGAAACAAGCAACGGATGCTTCAATAAAAAACAAATTACATTTATTTGATGATAAGGATATTCGTGATTTACAGGTATGGTTTAATTTATCATGGTTTGATCCTTATTGGAGAAAGAAAGATGAATTTATAAGTTATCTGTACACAAAAGGTGAAAATTTTACTGAAGAGGATAAAGTAAAACTTATCAATAAACAACTTGATAGTTGCGGAATGATAGTTGAAAAACATAAGCAATTACAGGACAGGGGACAAATAGATGTTTCTGTAACCCCCTTTTTTCATCCGATATTGCCGTTATTGTGTGATACGAATGCCGCACTTGAAGCAACACCCAATATTAACCTACCTAAAAACAGATTTTCAAATAAAGAAGATGCGGATTGGCATATAAGAAATGCGGTTGAATATTACGAAAAATTATTTAATAAAAAACCGTCTGGTATGTGGCCTTCGGAAGGTTCTGTATCCGATGAAGTTATAAAATTAGTTGCCAAAAACGGTTTGCAATGGCTTGCTACCGATGAGTCAATTTTGTTTGCAAGTAACCCTTCTTTTTCAGGTAACAGACAATATTTATTCAGACCGTATAACGTTAACATAAACGGAAATAGTGTGAATATGATATTTAGAGATCATGGCTTATCGGATTTAATAGGTTTTGTTTATTCTAAATGGAATCCGGAAGATGCGGCAACCGATTTTATTGATAAAATTAAAAATATTGCAAAATATATGGAAAATTCTTATTATGCTCCTTTGGTGTCGGTAATATTGGACGGTGAAAATTGTTGGGAATATTATCAAAATGACGGATATGATTTTTTGTCAAAACTTTACTCAAAATTGGAAAAAGAAGAATGTATAGAAACAGTTAGAATAAGTGATTATTTAAACAGATTCCCGCCGAAAGATACGATAAATAATTTAAAAGCGGGTTCGTGGATAAACGGCAATTTCGGTATTTGGATAGGGCATAGTGAAGATAATCTTTCATGGGATTTGTTAAATCAAACAAGAAATTTTGTGGTTGAATATACAAAACAAAACGAACAATTTAAAAATTCGGCTTTGGAAAAAAAGGTGTGGAATATTTTATATGCCGCCGAAGGTTCGGATTGGAATTGGTGGTATGGTGCGGATCATTCATCCGCTAACGATATGATGTTCGATAAATTATACAGGCAACATTTAATTGCAATATACGAATTATTGGGGCAAAAGTCTCCGGATACATTGTATAAACCTATTAAACATTCCGTAACCGTTTCTCAAACGATTGCATTGACTGAACCGAAAAAATTAATTTATCCTAATATTGACGGTAAAAATACTAATTTCTTTGAATGGAAAAATGCAGGTTCTTATTTTGTCGGTTATTCTGGCGGTTCAATGCATCAGGTTTCAACGGTTATATCTTCTTTCTTATACGGTTTTAATTTGGATAATATTTTTTTCGGTATTAAAATAAACGGAGAAAATTTGAAAGAATTGCAAAATTTAAAATTTAACATAAATTTTTTAAATCCTGCAGAACAAAAAATTTCATTTATTTTTGATTTCAATAAGAAAATTAAAGAATATAATATTATGTATTCTGACGGAACAATAAAACAAATTCCTTTTGAAAATATAGTGTTTGATCAAATTATTGAATTAAAAATACCGTTTAATGTTTTACAAATACCGCAACATTACGATAATTTTGAATTAACCATAAGTGTTGATAAAAATTCGTCACAAGTAGAAATTTGGCCGTATCAAACAACAATTGTTTTTCAAAAACCTACTTCTGATTTTAATTACAAAATGTGGAGTGTGTAATGGAAATAAAAGAATTTTATGTTAATAAAACATTATTTAAAGCAATTAGCATTGATTTATGTGACAGTAGTCAATTATTAATGATAACTTCACCTAAAGGTTACATAATGTGCGGATATCTTAATATCAATACCGCACAGAAAAGAGGAGACATTGCTTGCATTGTAACGGGTGTTAAAACAATTGACGATGTTTTAAATTCAAAAATTGTTGCTCTTACTTCAAATGCTCAAAAACTCGGTATTGAAATGAATATGCCGATCAAACAAGTTTTAGAAAAATTATCATAAATAAAAATAAATATGAGGTGTTTCTTCTATGATAAAAAATTTAAAATTTATAATTATATTTTTTGTTATACTGTTTGTATTTATATTTGATAGTTTTGGGCTTGCCGATATTATAGGCAGTAAAGATACAGCAAATGTTTATACATATACATTAAATTCCGAAGACGATGTTATTATTACATCTACAATGACATTGACGGAAAATTATGTTATACGCTTAGACACTCAAACTGCTTCCGGTTTAATAATAAAAAATGAAAATGAAAATTTTAATTATTGGAGCAACGATACAACGCTTTCTGTTAACGGTAATATTTTGCTTGCCAAAATTTACTTATTAAATGAAAATTTAATAAATGCAACAAATTTAATAATAAGTTCCGACAGCTATGTTGAAACAAATGTTGATAATTTGGTTACAACCGGAGGTATTGAAAACGAAGGAATGTTGTATGTAACAGGCGGTAAAAATACAAATATTATAACAGCTTCAAGCGGAACGGTAGTGTTTAATATAAGTACAAATACAATAAGTACAAATAGTGCAAATATAAGTCAGTATGAAGTAATAAGTCAGGGAGAATTTTACAATGAAGCAGAAATAAAAGCAAATAATTATGAGAATTACGGATTAGTCCGCAGCAGCGGAACAATAGAAGTAAGTACATTTACAAATAAAGGTTCGTTTTATACTGATGCCGGTAATATTATTT
>ONEP01000220.1 GCA_900316875.1 Candidatus Ruminimicrobium bovinum | reverse complement strand
CCTTTTAAATTTTCATCTACATTTAATTTTGTAGGTTTAAAAATGTTTACTACAACTTTTATTTTTGGTTTTATTTTAACTTTATTTCCGTAATAAGAAAAAGTTGTATATTGTGTTCCATCTATGTGTATAGGAACTATGTAAGCATCTGTTTTATCTGCTATCACTGCAGGACCAGGATAAATTTTCATCATATTACCTGTAGAAGTAACTCTACCTTCTGGATAAATAACAAGTTTTTGCCCGCTATTTATTTCTTTTATAATAGATTTTACTGCCATAGGTTTGTTCGGTTCTATTTTAAAAAATTTAGTAATGTTTAATAATGGTTTTATATACCACTTTTTTGCAATTATAGGATTTATCGTAAAACATAAATTTTCAGGAATAAATGCCCACAACAAAAAAGTATCTATAAAAGAATTATGATTTGCAATAAACAAAACTTTACCTTGCAAATTTTTTATTTCATCTAACCCTTTTACTTGAACTCTTAAAAAAAGTTTAGATAAAGCAACTATCAACTTTTTATTAAGTAAAACTTTTATTATTGCATTAATCATTTAAGTTCCTTAAACATTTCATATAACTTAGCATAATCTGTAGCACCAGTTCCTATTATAGGAATTCTGTCAACAATTATTATCCTATTAGGCAATATAAAGTTTTCAATTTTTTGTTTTTGAACTTTATTTTCTAACTGTTGTAAAGTTGCAGATTGATTTGTAGTAAACAATACTATTTCTTTTTTACCGTTAACCAACATTGAAAGCAATGCATGCTTAGAATGTTTCCATATATTTGATATGTTAAATTCTAATTCTGTTAACGAAACACTTTCCCCATCAACTTTTGTAAATCTTTGAGATTTTCCTTTTATAAATATAAATTTATCGTTATCAATTTCTACAATATCGCCAGTATCAAACCACAGGTCATCAACTTTTGTAGAAACTAGTTGTTTTTTTTCTATATACCACTTTGCTATATTAGGACCTTTTACTAATAAATGGCTATATCCCACAAAAGCAGTTGTAGATTCCAATTTGCATTCTATAGATGGCAAAAATCGGCCAACACTGTATTGTTTAAAATACATTGGTGTATTTATTGATCTTGTTGATGCTGTGTCTGTAGTTCCATAAGCTTCAAAAATTCGTTTTCCAAAATTATCTTCCCAAATTTTTATAGTTTCTTCTTTAAGTTTTTCTATACCAGCTATCACATACCTAATAGCATAAAAATTGTAAGGATGTGCATTTTTTGCATACCCATTTAAGAAAGTGTCTGTTCCTAAAAGAACAGTTGAGTTTGTATCATAAACTAATTCTGAAATCATTTTATATTGCAATGGCAAATGATACAAAAATACTTTTATTCCTCTAATCAATGGCAAAAATGTTCCTGCTACAAGCCCTAAAGATGAAAATATTGGCATAGCATTAAAAAAACTATCTAAAATACCAAAATCCATAACACTTGAAATTTGTGCCATTTGAGCTTGAATATTCCTATGTGTTAAAATTACGGATTTACTTTTTCCTTTTAATGCAGAAGTAAATAAAATAACAGCTGGAGAGTTTACATCAAAATTTGAACAAATATTTTTATAACATGTTCTTGGGAAAAAAGATTTTACAAATGCCGACATCTTGTTAAATATTGTACAATTATCCTCTATATCTTCTATATAAATAATATTTATATTATTATTTTTTAAAGCGATTATTAAATTTTCTAATTTCAAAACTTTTATAAAAAATGTAGCTGTATATACTGTTTTAATTCCAACATTTTTTATATTAAAAAGTATATTCTCTATTGTATCTGTATAATTTATCATTGCAGGAATTCTATTAAGTGCCGATAATGCAAAAAATATTTCCATTGTGGATTTAGAATTTGTTGCAATTATACCTACAAATTCTTTATCTTCTGTTTGTTTAATTATCTTACTAGTAAAAGTAAACACTTTATAAATAAATCTTCCCAGTGTGATAGAAGTTCTATTTATATCTTCTAAAATTCTTTTACTTCTACCTACAAAAGATAAATTATTTATTAAAGATTCAAACAAAGTCTTATTGGAAAAGTTGCTAACAAATTTCATTTCACACATAATATCATAAAGTTTTGTAACAGCAATATTTCTTCTTCTAGTATCTGATAAAGATTTATTTACATCTAATTTTCTTGGATGTAATACTGTGAGTTTAATATTTCTTTGCCTTTTACTTTTTGTTTTTGCCCCAAAATATGAAAAATCTGAATATTGTATCCCCTCTATACATATAGGCAAAATATCAGCATTACTTTTATCTGCTATCACTGCAGGACCTGGATAAACTTTCATAAGTCCACCAGTAGTTGTAAT
>ONEP01000222.1 GCA_900316875.1 Candidatus Ruminimicrobium bovinum | reverse complement strand
CGATTTCAGATATTTGTTTGCAAAAGAACAATATTGTAATATGGTAAACAAAATAAAAACTTACATAAAAGACGGTGATATTTTTCAGGCAGTATTATCAAACAGAATTGATGCCGATGTTGAGGGAAGTTTGTTGGATACTTACAGAATTTTAAGAACAACAAACCCGTCGCCGTATATGTTTTATTTCTGCAGTAACGATATTGAAATAGCCGGTGCTTCACCTGAAACATTGGTAAAACTTAATAACGGTGTTTTACACACTTTTCCTTTAGCGGGAACCCGCCCCAGAGGAAAAACTCAAGAACAAGATTTACAACTTGAAAAAGAACTTCTTTCGGATAAAAAAGAACTTGCCGAACATAATATGCTTGTTGATTTAGGCAGAAACGATTTAGGTAAAATAAGTAAATTCGGTTCGGTCCAAGTAGAAAAATATATGAGTATAGAAAGATTTTCTCATGTTATGCATATCGGTTCAACCGTTAAAGGTGAAATAAGAGCTGATAAATCGGCACTTGATGCCATAGATACCGTTCTTCCTGCGGGAACACTTTCCGGTGCTCCTAAAATAAGAGCATGTCAAATTATAAATGAACTTGAAAAAAATAAAAGAGGTATTTACGGAGGAGCAATAGGATATATTGATTTTTCGGGTAATATGGATACTTGCATTTCCATAAGAATAGCTTTTAAGAAAAATAATAAAGTATTTGTTCGTTCCGGGGCAGGTATTGTTGCAGACAGTGTTCCTGAAAAAGAGTATCAGGAATGTATAAATAAAGCACAAGCGGTTATTAATGCTTTAAAATTTTCTGCCTCGCAGAAAATTTGAGGTATGGAGGTATAGAAGAAAAGAGGTATAGATGTATAACGACATTCATACTTCCAATCGTCAAAATCACGAAGTGATTTTCGTCCATACTTCCATACATCTATACATCAAAAAATCGCTTTGCGATTTTTTAGGAGGCAATATGATTTTATTAATAGATAACTATGATAGTTTTGTTTATAACCTTTATCAATATATCGGTTCTATAAATCCCGATATAATCGTAAAAAGAAACGATGAAATTACATTAAAAGAAACAGAAAAATTAAATCCTGAAAAAATAATTTTATCACCGGGACCGGGAAAACCTTCCGATGCGGGTATTTGTATAGATTTAATTAAATATTTTGCAGGGAAAATTCCCATATTTGGTGTATGTTTAGGACATCAGGCAATATGTGAGGCATTCGGTGCAAAAATATCTTATGCAAAAGAACTTATGCACGGAAAACAATCCGAAATAACAATTGATACAAATTGCCCTATTTTTAAAGGACTTGATAATAAAATTATTGTAGGAAGGTATCATTCACTTGCAGCATTAAAAGAGACATTACCTAAAGAACTAAAAATTGTCGCAACAAGTGATGATAATGAAATTATGGCTGTTTGGCACGAAAAATATAATATATTCGGTGTTCAATTTCATCCGGAATCGGTACTTACTCCGAACGGATACACTATTATAAAAAATTTTTTGAGAGGATAAAAAATGATTAAAGAGGCAATAATAAAAGCGGTAGCAAAACAAAATTTAAGTTTTGAAGAATCTAAAACGGTAATAGATGAAATAATGAGCGGACAGGCAAGCCAAATACAAATGTCGGCTTTTTTAACGGCAATGTCGGTAAAAAAAGAAACAATAGAAGAAATTACCGGTGCTGCAGCCGGTATGAGAAAACATTGTATAAAACTTCTTAACGATATGGATATATTGGAAATTGTCGGAACCGGCGGAGACAAATCCAATTCGTTCAACATTTCAACAACCTCGGCATTTGTTGTATCTGCGGCAGGAATTCCCGTAGCAAAACACGGTAACAGAGCCGCATCAAGTAAATGCGGAGCTGCAGATGTATTGGAGGCACTCGGAGCAAAAATAACAATTTCCCCTGAAAAAAGCAAACAAATATTAGATAAAATAAATTTTTGTTTTTTGTTTGCACAAAATTATCATATAGCAATGAAATATGTTGCACCTGTCCGAAAAGAACTCGGAATAAGAACAATATTTAATATTTTGGGACCGTTGGTAAATCCCGCGGGAGCAAATATGCAATTATTAGGTGTTTACGACGAAGATTTAATTGAGCCCATGGCAAAAGTGTTATCCAATTTAGGTGTTAAAAGTGCCATGGCGGTTTACGGAACGGACGGGCTTGACGAAATTTCCGCAAGTTCGGTAACAAAAGTTTGTGAAGTTGTT
>ONEP01000224.1 GCA_900316875.1 Candidatus Ruminimicrobium bovinum | reverse complement strand
CCACAAGTGAACCGTATCTGTCTCTTGAATTTTTTGCTATACGCATTGCACGCCAAACAAGCAGGAAATAAAACAGTATCGTAAGTTGGGAAATTAAATATCCGCCTTCTTCACCGATAACGGCAAAAATAAAATCCGTTCTTTGTTCCGGTAAAAAACCAAGCTGAGTTTGCGTTCCGTTAAAAAAACTTTTACCTAAAATTTTTCCGGAACCTATGGTAATTTTTGATTGTATTATATTATAACCGGAACCTCTTGAATCTATTTCCGGTTTTAAAAACACAATTAAACGTTTTCGTTGATATTCTTTTAAAGATTTTTCAACGATAACGGACGAAAAGCTGCCGGCTATAACAATTGCAAGAAATATTATCGGATAAATTACGGGTAAATTTATTCTTAATTTATTCAAAAACCATTTTATGCTAAAAACTATAATTACAAGAACAGCCAAAACAAGTAAAAATATTTTTATACTGTTTGATGCAGTAACTATAAAAGTTAATATTTTGCTTGAAGAAAGAACTTCCGGCTGTAATTTAATAAAAGTAATAAGTAACGGTATTCCCACCGCCAATGCACCGTATAACATTACACTTAATAAGTATCTTAATTTTACTCCGGCTACATAAAGCATGGCCAAAGTTATGGGGTAATAAGGAATTGTTGATGAAAAATCCGGCTGTAACATTATAAGAAAGATATGTCCTAACATTAGAAGCAATGCTTTTGTAAATGTTGAAAACTTTTCTATTTCTTTCCATTTGCCGTCAAGAAATGTAGCTAAAACCAAAACAAACATTATTTTTGTAAGCTCAACAGGTTGCATTGAAAAATGCCATAATCTAAACCAACCGGTTGTACCGTTTATTGTAGAACCGAAAAACAAAACTGCAATTAAAAGTAAACACGACAAAATATATATTACAACATTAAAATGTTTATAATGCTGATAATTAAAACTTGCAAATAATCCCGCAAGCGCTAATCCTAAAAACAAAGCAATTATTTGTGTTGTTATAAATTTTGTAGGATCGGAATAATTTGAACTTGCAGAATAAATTGAAACTATCCCTGTAAAAACTAAAAAGAATAACGAAATCCAAAATATCCAGTCTATATTCTTTTTGATTTTTGATATTATTAACAAAATAGAATCTATCATTGTTCAATTCCTATTGTATTTTCTTCAGTTTGTCCGTTTTCATTTTCAACTTCATTTTCTTTTTCAATTTCATTTTCAGTTTCATGTTTATGTTCGGTTTCAGTTTCTGCTTCCGGTTCTTTAACCGGTTCGGGTTCATCGGGTTCCAAATTAAAATATTTTCTTAATATTTCCCTTGCAACAGGTCCGGATACGGAACCGCCGAATCCGCCGTTTTCAACTATAACCGCTATTGCAACTTCAGGATTATCTGCCGGTGCATAAGCAACGGTCCAGGCATGGTCTTTGCCCTGATGGTTTTCGGCAGTCCCGGTTTTTGCGGCAACCTGAATTTGCTTGAATTTCATTTTTTTACCGGTTCCGTTATTTACAACCGAAACCAACGATTTATGAAGAATATTCCAAGTATCGGTGCTGACCGATATTTTTTCACGAGCATTCGGAACATGTTCGTAAACAATTTCGTTTGTATTCGGATTTATTATATTTTCAACAATATAAGGTTCATAAAAAACACCTTTATTGGCAACCGCACTCATCATTGTTGCCATTTGCAACGGTGTAACACCCAATGCACCTTGCCCTATTGCAAGTATTGTGGTATCTCCTTTAAGCCAACTCATTTTCATTTTTAATTTTTTCCATTCCGGAGTAGGTATAAAGCCCTTTTTTTCTGAAGGTAAGTCTATATTTGTTTTTTCTCCCAAATAAAACATTCTTGCATATTTTTCCAAAACAGTTACCCCGAGTGCCAAGCCCAATTTATAAAAATAAATATTACACGAATTTGCCATTGCACTGAAAAAATTAACTTTATAATGACCGCTTTTTAACCAACATGAATAAAACCTGTTACCGAGTTCAAAACTGCCCGAACAAAATTCCACGGTGGACGGATCAAATTTAAGGTAATCAAGTGCGGCAACGGCAGTAATTATTTTAAAAATTGAACCGGGAGGATATTGTGCCTGAATTGCTCTGTTAAACAACGGTAAATTTTTATTTTTTAAATATTTTATATATTTTTTTGTAAACACATCGTTTAAATCATAACCGGGACATGATACCAATGCCCGAACAGCACCAGTTTTAACATCAATAACTACGGCAGCTCCACGTGATGTGGGAGTATTTTGTAAAGCTTCGTAAGCCACTTTTTGTAAAGCCGTGTCTATTGTTAAATAAACAGTATCACCGATTTCGGGAGCATAATATTTGAATGTTTTATTATATTGCCCTCTGGCATTAACTTCCAACTGAAGCCCGCCGTCCGTACCTCTTAAATATTTATCATAAAATTGTTCAATTCCGGTTTTTCCTATATAATCGCCTCTTCTTAAACCGGAATCTTTCATATCGTCAAGTTCTTCACTTGTTATTTCACCGACATAACCCAAAATATGGCAATTTTCAACGGAATAAAAATACTTTCTTTTAGGCGCTTTTATAACATTAATTCCCGGAACAAACAATTTTTGTTCCTTAATTTCAAAAACCCTGTTTATATCCAACCCTTCGGCAATTTTTACTATTCTTTTTGTTTTTAAGGATTGTTCTATAAGCGGTGTTATATCTTTACCTAATATCTTATTTATTTTTTCCAATGCTTGTGCGGAAGGAATTTCCGTTTGTTCAAAAGGATAAAAAACGGCAACATAATTTATTTGATTACCTATTAAAAGTTCTCCCCTGCAATCATAAACCAAACCTCTTGTTGCCGCTTCCTTTGTGCTGTTTAAACGCTGATGTTCGGCTATATTTCTGTAATAATTTCCTTTTACCACCTGTAAATAAAATAATTTAAACGAAATTATTATAAAAAGAACTAAAAATAAAATAAAAATATTTTTATGTTTAAACTCAAATGTATTATATGCGGATGTATCATCATTAATCCATGACATTTTATTATCTGTCTAAACTTCTGTATTTAATAGCTTCGGCAATGTGTGCCGATTTTATTATTTGCGAACCGTCAAGGTCGGCAATTGTTCTTGCAACTTTCAAAATTCTGTCATAAGCTCTTGCGGAAAAGCCCAATTTTTCTATTGCCGTTTTAAGTAAAATTTTTGCCGAATCTTCGGTTAAGCAATATTTTTTTATTTCTTTCGGCCCCATTTGACAGTTACAATAAATTTTTAAATTTTTAAACCTTTCGTATTGTATTTGCCTTGCGGCTATAACTCTTTTTTTTATATTTTCCGATTTTTCACTTTCGGTGTTTTGATTTGTTATCTCGTCTATTTTTAAAGAAGGAACTTCAACCTGTATATCTATTCTGTCCATTAAAGGTCCCGAAATTTTTGAACGATATTTTTTTACCTGATAAGGATTACATGTACATTCTTTATCGGCACTACCGTAATTACCGCACTGACAAGGGTTCATTGAAGCAACCAACATAAATGAAGCAGGAAAAGTTAATGTATTTTTGGCTCTTGAAACCGTTACTATTTTATCTTCCAACGGTTGTCTTAACACTTCCAAAACATCTCTTTTAAATTCGGTCAATTCATCCAAAAACAAAACTCCGTTGTGAGCAAGACTTACTTCCCCGGGTTTGGGATAAGAACCTCCTCCTACCAAAGCTACCGAAGAAGTTGTATGATGAGGACTTCTGAAAGGTCTTTTTGTTATCAAACTTTGCCCTGCAGGCAGTATCCCGGCAACAGACCATATTTTTGTAGTTTCAACAGCTTCTTCAAAACTCATAGACGGTAAAATTGTAGGTATTCTTTTTGCCATCATTGTTTTACCCGAACCCGGAGGTCCTATCATAACAATATTATGTCCGCCGGCACAAGCAACCTCTATTGCCCTTTTTGCAAAGAACTGTCCTTTTATATCCGAAAAATCAATATTTTGTAAAACACTTTCTTCGTTTTGTAAAATATTATCGGAAACATAAGGCAAAACTTTTATTTCGTTTTGTAAAAATTTAACAACTTCATTAAGTGTTTTAAAAGGATATATCTCTATATTTTTTGCAACGGCAGCTTCATTTTTGTTTTTTTCCGGGATAATTACTTTTTGTATTCCGAACTTAGCCAAGCTTAAAACTATGGGAAGAAGCCCTTTAACGGGTCTTAATTTACCGTCTAAAGAAAGTTCCCCTATGGCACAAATATTTTGAATTTTATTTTTTTCAATATTTCCGCAAGCCGCCAAAATACCCAATGCTATCGGTAAATCAAACAAGCCCCCTTCTTTTTTTATATCTGCGGGGGCTAAATTAACCGTAATTTTTTTAACGGGAAAATCAAAACCTGAATTTTTTATTGCAGCTACAACTCTGTCTCTTGCTTCTTTGACCGCCGTATCCGGAAGCCCGACTATTGAAAACATCGGAAGTCCCGATGCAATATCAACTTCAACATCTATAAGATATGCATCTATGCCCTGCACCGCTGAGGAATGCAAAAAAGAAATCATCTTTTTATAATTATTTCAACTCTGTCGTTTTTAATTCTGCCTTCTCTTGTTGTATTACTTGCTACCTGTTTTTTTGAACCGTAGCCCCTTACTTTTATTTTTCCTGCTTCTATGCCGGCTTCCATTAATATCTTTTTT
>ONEP01000225.1 GCA_900316875.1 Candidatus Ruminimicrobium bovinum | reverse complement strand
TAACAGCTTTTTTAAAACCTAATTTTTCCGCTTCAGACAAACGTTCTTTAATTTGAGATATTGCCCTTACTTCACCCGACAAACCGACTTCACCGAAGATTATTATATCATTCGGGCAGATAAAACCTCTGTTTGCCGATGCAATTGCACAAGCAATTGCCAAATCCGCAGAAGTTTCCTTTATTTTTATTCCTCCGACTATATTTATAAAAATATCCTGACTGTCCAAAGGAATACCCAATCTTTTTTCAAGAACGGCTATTATTATTATAACTCTGTTCAAATCATATCCCGAAACCATTCTTCGAGGAAAACCGAAATTGGTTCTTGTTACAAGTGCCTGTATTTCCAATAATAACGGGCGGGTACCTTCCATACTTGCAGAAATTATATTTCCCGCAACGGAATTTGTTCTGTCGCCTATAAAAAGCAATGAAGGATTTTTAACTTCACTGAGGCCGTCACTTTTCATTTCAAAAATACCAATCTCGCTTGTAGGTCCGAACCTGTTTTTATGTGCTCTTAAAATTCTGTAAATTTGTTGTTTTTCATTTTCAAAATATAAAACAGTATCTACAATATGTTCCAAAATTCTCGGACCTGCCAAATCTCCTTCTTTTGTTACATGCCCGAGTAAAAAAACGGTAATATGTTTTGATTTTGCTATTCTTAAAAGTTCGGCAGCACATTCCCTAATTTGTCCGACCGAACCGGCAGCACCCGATAATTCGGGATGATATGTGGTTTGTATGGAATCTATTATTAAAAATTTCGGTTCGGTTTTATTTATGGCATCAACAATAATTTCAAGATTTGTTTCGGATGCCAAAAAAATATTATCTTTACTTACTTTTAATCTTTCGGCTCTTGATTTTACCTGGGACAAAGATTCTTCTCCCGATATATATAAAACAGTTCCGTAAGAAGATAAAGAACTCGATATCTGAAGCATTAAAGTAGATTTTCCTATCCCCGGTGCTCCGCCCAATAAAATTAAAGAACCCGGAACAATTCCCCCGCCAATCATATTATCAAATTCACCAATATTTGTTTTTATTCTTTTAAAGCTCTGCACGGATACATCGTTTAAAGCAAATGTTCCCGAAGAAAAATTTGTAAGCTGCCTTGATTGGTTTGAAGATTGACTGCCTGTAATTTTTACTTCTTCAACAAAAGTATTCCACTTATTACACGAAGGACACTTACCGAGCCACTTTGCCGATTCATAACCGCATTGCTGACAGACAAAATTAGTTTTATTTTTTTTTGGTTTCATTTTATTTACTTCCCGCTGCGGCAATACCGGCAACACCAAACATTGAGGCCAAATCCTGGTCGGTAACTTTAAGTTTTATATAAGGCATAAAATTTGTATTTGTTAAAGTATCTTCAACCTGAACACCTAAATATAACCAATGAGTAATACCGTATCTTGCTCCTATAATAAGGTTAGGAACATTATCATTTTTATTTTCGGCAGTTTCCGTTCTAAAGAGTGCATCTATATTAAAATATAATCTTCTGTATTTGGAATAAATTTTATCAAACGGAGAAATACCTACACCTATACCGCCTTTGCTTCTCATAACTCCGCCGTAAGCTTCAAGATATTCCGACCTGAAACCTATCAATGCATCCAATTTATTCAAATGCTCTCTTTCAAATTCATTTTTTTCACCGCTGGCATTACCTATATTTGAAACACCGACATAATAAAATTTGTGATCATTAGGTCTGAACCGTATACCGAAATCGTTACGGAACTTTTCGTTACGGCTGTCATATCTGCCCATATATTCCCAATCAATTTCAAGTTTATTAACCCTTGTCATCAATGCTTTTACGTCACTAACGGTAGTTTTAATATCCGAAACTGTTTCTTTTAATTCCTTTGCCATTTCTTCATCATTTACAAGTGTTGCAACGGTTCCTTTACCTTCATTAATGTTTGTCGCAAATTTATCCAATTTTTCGGTAATTTTTTCTATTTGTTGAACTATTTTATTTATCGCTTCTTTATTTGAATTTGTAATATCGGCAAGGTCGGAAGAAAAACTGTTAAAGTTATCTATTACTTTTGTAATATTCTGTTCTTTATCCGCAACGGCTTTTGTTACCTGTTTCAGGTTAGATACAGTATCTCTTAAATTATTAAAGAATGTTTCATCTATACCCTTTGAAACAGTATCTAAAATTTTTGATAATTTTTCGGTTATGTTTGCAACCGTTTCTTCCAATGAATAAGAACCCTCGGAAGCAATTACACCTCCGTCTTTAAGCAAAGGTCTGCCTGGAGTTCCGGTTGCCAAACTTAAATGTTTTGTTCCTATAATGCCTGAAGTTACAATTTTAATTTTTGCATCTTCATACAGTTTGATATCCGAATTGATATATAAAACAAGTTTTGCTTTTCCGTTTTCCAAACGTATACTTTTAATACTGCCTACATCAACACCTGCTATTTTTACTTTGGCTTTCTTGGGAAGCCCTACCACATCATCAAAATAAGCACAAACCGTATATTTTGAACCGAAACTGTAATTACTTAACAAAGTAATTGAAACAATTATCGAAAATATTCCTATTAAAACAAACAATCCTAATTTTATTTGTTTGCTCACAATTTTTACCTCTCAAAAGAAGTGTCTACAGGTATAGGTCCAAAACCGGAACCTTCAACAAACTGTCTGACATATTTATTTTTTGTATTTTTTACCTCATCAACCGTTCCGTTAAAAATAACTTTTCCCAAATACAACATAATAATTCTGTCGGCAATTTTATATGCCGACTGCATATCATGAGTAACCACTATTGATGTAATATTTAATTCTTTTTTTAAATACAATATTAAAGAACCGATAACATCCGACATTATCGGGTCAAGTCCCGTAGTAGGTTCATCATAAAAAACATATTTGGGTCTGTAAGCTATTGCCCTTGCAAGCCCGACTCTTTTTTTCATACCGCCTGAAAGTGCGGCAGGTTTTAATTTTTCAATATCTCTAAGCCCGACCATATTTAAACACGAAGTAACTCTTTCTTTTATTTCCTGTTCGGATAAATTACTTAAATTTCTTAAACCGAATGCAACATTTTCTTATATCGTCATTGAATCAAAAAGAGCTGCTTCCTGAAACAAATAACCTATGTTTTTTTGAACATTAAAAAGTTCCTGTTTTGATGCTTTTGTTACATCCGTTCCGTCTATTATTATGTTACCTTTATCGGGTTTAATTAAGCCCACTATATTTTTAAGCAACATACTTTTACCTGTTCCGGAACCGCCTATAACAACAAGCGTTTCACCGTCATTAACGGTTAAATCCACACCGCACAATACATGTTTTTTACCGAAAGACTTATATAAATTTTTTACTTTTATCATATACTCTGTTTATTCTATAATATTTTTAGAAATTTTCACATATTTTTTGACAACAAAGCTTGCTCAAAATATTCTGGTTCCAAATAATCAACACCCTTTCTGTATAAACTTCCGAACAAATATTCAGCCACCTGTTTTGTTGTAATAACATCAGCCATAGCTCTGTGATGTTCTTTTACGTCTATACCTAAAATTTCGGCAATTGCACCTAATTTATTTGATTCAAAAGAAAAATATTGTCTTGCTATTTTTAAAGTATCAAGATAATACATTTCGGGTGATATTATTCCCGAACATTTTATTTCGCTTGAAATAAAATGTAAATCAAATTTTGCATTATGACCGACAAGAACAAAGCCGTTTATAAATTCGGCAACTTCATTTGCAACTTCATAAAAAGACGGGCAATTTGCAACCATTTCATCGGTAATTCCGTGTATATCGTAACATTCTTTCGGAATCGGCATTAAAGGATTTATCAGTTTGTTAAAAACCGTTTCCTTACCGTCTTCAATTTTTAACATTGCAAGTTCACAAATTTTAGAACCTTTACTTACGCTTAAACCGGTAGTTTCAACATCCAAAAACACTAAATTATTTATTAAATTTGTTTTAAATGATGCGGGTATCATTTTAACTTATTCCTTTAACATTTCCAAAATTGATTTCAATTCATTTTTTATATACGTTAATTCCTGTTCGTCTATATTTTTTGTTTCAAAAGAAACATCTTTTACTTTTTTTCTTTTATCGCCTTTTAAATATTTTTTTGCACCTTCAACCGTAAATTTTTTTTCATGCAACAAATCTTTTATGGTTAAAATCAATTCAATATCGGTATCCAAATATTTTCTCAAGCCCGAATGTCTGATCGGCTTGAGTAATTTTTCTTTTTCCCAATACCTTAAAGTATGTTCCGGAACATGTGTTCTTTCGGAAACTTCACCGATTGTTAAATATTTCTTATCAGAATCTAACATTTTTAATCAAAAAAATCTTTCGATTGCCTAAATTTTATTTTTTTCTTGGGCGGCAAAATTATTGTTTTACCTGTCTTCGGATTTCTGCCTTTTTTAGTTTTTGTAGTAATTAAATTAAAACTGCCAAATCCGGTAATTACAACTTTTTGACCGTCTTTTAATGCAATTTGCATCTGTTTAAACAATTCGTTTACAACGGCAATCGCTTCTTTTTTAGACGGAAGCATTTTTGATATTTTATCCGTCAAATCATTTTTTGTCATTATATTTTCCTCAAATTAATTTTCGGCTTTAGGTATCCTTGTCATTAAATCATAAACGGCTTGTTGAGGTTTTTTATCATTAAATAAAACGGCATAAATTTCATCTATTATAGGTGTTTCTATTTTCAACTTTTTACCTAAATGATATGCACTTACCGCAGTTTTAACACCCTCGGCAACCATTTTTAATTCTTTTTCTGCCTGTGCTAAAGTTTTGCCGTTTGCCAACAACTCACCCAAATTTCTGTTTCTTGAATGTTTTGAAAAACATGTAACAATAAGATCGCCGACTCCCGATAAACCGTAAAAAGTATGTTCTTTTCCGCCTAAAGCTATACCGAATTTAACAAGTTCGGTAATTCCTCTTGAAACTATTGCGGCTTTAGTATTGTCACCCATTTTTAATCCGTCTATTATTCCGCAAGCAAGAGCAAAAACATTCTTCAAAGAAGCACCCAATTCAACACTTACAATATCATCGGAAGTATATACTCTAAAATAATTATTTATAAAAATATCTCTGCACTTTACGGCATTTTCTTTATTTTTTGAAGCGGAAAGTATTGCAGTCGGAATTTTTTTTGAAACTTCTTCGGCATGTGTAGGTCCGGACAATGCAACAATTTTATCTTTTGTTTCAGGAAAAAACTCTTCTATTAATTGGGAACATCTTAAAAATGTTTCGTTCTCTATACCTTTTGTTGCACTTATTATAAGTTTGTCGGATATATCAATATTCAAATTTTTAATTGATGTTAAAGTTGACCTTAGAAAATGAGAAGGAACAACAAAAACAACAACTTCGGTTTCATTTATAATGTTAAGATTACTTGAAATTTTTATATTTTTCGGAACGTCCCCTCCTATAAAAGGAAGTTTCCTTTCCATATCCAATTTTTTTGCCGTTTCATTATTAAATTCCCACAAATAAACATCATGTCCGTTATCCGATAACAAACAAGCAAGCGTAGCCCCCCAAGAACCTGCACCTAAAACCGATACTTTCATTTTAACTCATCCTTTTTGCCGAAAGTTATTTTGTTTTCAGTTCCGGCAATAATTCTTTTTATATTTGAAATATGACGAATTAATACAATTAATACCATTATTGATGAAAAAATTATCAATTCATTTTCCGCTTTAAACAGAAACAAATTAATCGGTAACATAACCGCTGCAACAATTGAGCCGAGTGATACATATTTTGATATGGCTACAACAATAACAAAAGCAATAAAACAAATTGTTGTTGCCAAAGGAGCTAATGCAAAAAAAATTCCACAACCTACGGCAACACCTTTGCCGCCTTTAAAATTTAAAAATATCGTAAATATATGTCCGAGTAATGTTATAAAAGCAACCGCCAAAATAAAATATACGGAATTATTTACATAAAAAGCAAAACTTACGGTAACAAAACCTTTTAAACAATCAAGCAAAAAAGTTAAAACTCCCAAAGGTTTACTGACACTTCTAAAAACATTTGTTGCACCCGGATTTTTTGAACCGCATTGTCTTATATCAATATTTTTAAACTTCTTTGTTATTATATAAGAAAACGGTATTGCTCCGCAAAAATAAGATAAAATCAAATATAAAATTATTTTTAACATTTCCTGCCTTATAACCTAATATTATTTTTTAATTTTTTTCTTTGAAATTTCTCTGAATTTTAAAACAACAGGCGTTCCTTTAAAAGAAAATTTTTCTCTTAAAAAATTTTCCAAATATCTTTTATATGAAAAATGAACAAGTTCCATGTCGTTAACCAAAAACCTGAATGTAGGCGGTTTTGAAACAAGTTGTTCTGCCTGTTTTATACTTAAAACTTTACCTTTTCTCGAATATTTATTTTTAGAAACCGCACTTCTTACGGCATCATTAATTTCTTCCTGTGTCAACAACTTAGAGTATTCTTTATAAACGGAAGGAGCCAATTTGAATATTCTGTCTATTCTTTGACCTGTTTTTGCCGATATAAAAATAATATCAGCCCAAGTTAAAAACTTAAATTTTTGAATTAACTGTTCCTGAAATATTCTAACCTGTTCTTCTTTTTCCTCTATCAAATCCCATTTATTTACGGCAATTATACATGGCTTTCTTTTTTCTATAATCATTCCCGCAATTTTTGCTTCCGTCTCACCTATTCCTTGAGAAGCATCAACAACAAGCACTGCTATATCGGCTTCATCTAAAGCATAATTTGTGCTTAAAGTTGATAAATATTCCATATCATCTTTTGTTTTATTACCTCTGTGAAGCCCTGCGGTATCGACAAGCAAATAATCGGTATCATTATAAGTTGCATGTACCGATAAAGAATCTCTTGTTGTTCCCGGAACATTATGCACTATACATCTGTTTTCCTTAACTATTGCATTAACAAGCGAAGACTTACCGACATTTGGTTTACCTACAAAAATTATTTTTAATATTTCATTTTCTTCATTATTTTCATTGTTATTATCACCGATTTTATTGCAAATTTCTTCCAATAATTCAACCATATTTCTTCCATGGCTTGCAGAAACTGCAATTATATTATCAAAACCCAATTTATAAAACTCATATATTTTTGCTTCTTCTGCTGCGGTATCTATTTTATTTACAACCAATATAATATCTTTTTTACTGCTTCTTAATTTTTTTGCAATTGTCGGTTCAAAAGGATGTATCCCGAATTTACCGTCTACAAGAAAAATTATTATATCGCTTTGAATTATTGCACTGTTTAATTGCTCCGACATTGACTCGGAAAATTCATTATCATCATTGCTCCAACCGGCAGTATCGGTAATAATAAATTTTTTATCCTTCCAATTTATTATATAATCGTTTCTGTCACGGGTTGTTCCGGGCATATCGTGAATTATTGCCTTTTTTCTTCCTACAAATCTGTTAAACAAAGTTGATTTGCCGACATTAGGTCTGCCGACTATAGCTATTTTTTTATGCATTGCTTTTACACTCTACTTAATATATATTTTTATATTTTATAATATTTAATAAAAAATATAAAGCATTTTTAGAGATAAAAGATAATTATAAATGTTTAATGATTTTATAGAAATTTAGGATAGTATAAAATTATTTTACAAAGGCAATTGTACCGCTGATAAGTTTACTTTTACCTTTTACTTTTATTTGATATATATATGTTCCGCTTTCTACCCATTGACCGCTATTGTTTTTACCGTACCAAACAAAACCTTTATCTGTTCCGGAAGTAATTTCGGCAATTTTTTTACCTGTTACATCGTATATTTTTACGCTGTCACCGTCCGTTAAATGTTTAAACCAAAAACCAGTTTCACCGCCCGCTCTTGCTTTAACAATTACCCTCCTTTCGGGCCTGTAATCGCTATCATTAAAAGTTTCATTTATAAATATTGCAAAATATCCTATATTATTTATATTTGCCGTTACTAATTTACCGTCGTTATCTAAAGTAAAAGGAAGTTCTTTATTTAAATCGGCTAAATCAAAACCGGTTCTTAAAACAACTTTATCCGCTGATGATAATTCGGGATATGATAATTTTAAAACAGAAACTTCTTCCAACGGAAAATTATATTGTCCGTCAACGGATATCACATATAATTTTACCGGTTTATTTGAAGAAGGAACAATATTTTTATCAAGTTCTTTTATCATAACATCTTTTAAGCCGGCATATGCACCTGAAGAAAAATTGATACTTGTATTTTCTATACTTTGATTTCCGTTTTCAAAAATCAACGATTTTCCAGCAGAAATTGTCCCGCTGGAAAAATCGGTTACCGTTGATGTTTGGTAAGACGACGAATCTGACGGCCAATATGAAATTATTTTATTGCCTTCGGAATCTTTGAAATCGACTTCTATTTGATAACTTACGGAACTGCCGTCCAAATCGGATAAAGATATATAAAAATCTTCATTATTTTCTATTTGTTTTGTTTCGGAATGCAAAATATTACTTGTATCGCCGTTCAAATAATAATTTATTTTTGCATCTGCAGAAACATAACTGCCGAAATCGACGGATATTTTTGCATTAAAATTTTTATCCATGCTTGATACATTTGATATTGGGGAGTGTGTTATTCCATAAGAAAAAAACACAGCAAAAGCAGATACAACTTTTAAAACATCTGCAGATATATAAACCGACGAAAATATAAATATTGAAGTTAATAGTAATATTATTTTTTTATTCATTACTATTGTGTTATAACTTCTCCGTGTTTGGTTAATTTGAATTTAATTTCTTTTACGGCTTGTTTACCCAAGGCATCTATTTTAAATACAGCTACATATTTCCCCTTTTTCAATTCCCCTTTCTGTATAAACAAATCATTAAATGTTCTTTTACTTTCGCAATAAGTAGGAACTGTTTCCGGGACAGGAATAGTTTTTACCAAACTTTTCTTTTTCTTTGTATATATTTCAATTTGTCCCGTATGTCTTATATGAACATTGCCGTTATTTTCCAAAATTAGTTTATATGCTATTCCCTTTTCGGAAGGGACAAAATCCAACGAATCTATGTTAAAATCTATGTTTTCTGTTCCTTTTACGGTTATATAAATAGGAACCACAACGGAAATACTTATCATACTGCCTTGGTCAACGGAAAATTCAACTTTTGCGGAAACAGAACCTTTCATATTGGATAAAATATTTGCTTCATAAGGAATTTCAACCTGACCGTCTTTTGCTATATCATATTTTTCTTTTTCAAATTTAAGCCAATTTTCAACGGAAATATCGGGATTGCCGGAAAAATTATTTCCTTTATCAAAGTTTACTTTTATTGTTATAGGATAATCGTAAGTATTTCTGACGATAAATTTACCTTTATAAACAGAACCTTGTTCACCTAAAACATTAGTTACCGACGGAGTAACCGAAAGCCCCGCATAAGCAAAATTAAAACAAAAAAACAAACCCAAAATTAATAAAAACTTTTTCATTGTTACTCCGTTGGAAAATTTATATACAAAAAACCGATTTCACAGGATGTTTTAAAACATCCTGTGAAAAAACATAAAAATTTTATTTTATTCAACTTCAGATACAAATGTTATAGTAGTTGTTCCATAACTTTCGCCACCTAAAACATTCGTAAACTTTGCACCAAAAAACATTACAACCGGTTCTTTAACAAAATCCGGAGCGCCAAAACCAACAAAATTTCCAGCTGCTGTAGCAACAAGCATATAATCATCTTTTGCTACAAAATCAGAATCACTCATATCTTTAAACCAATAAACACCATAATCACCTGTTCCGGAAGGAGGAAACTTAGTTGGTAATGTGGTAATATCTGTTTTTGCTTCCGACAATTTTTTATAATATGCAGCAAGAGGTGCAAAATTATTATCACCACCATTTGAACCGGATTTTACAAGACCACTATATAAAGTTTTTGCTCCGTCATGTCTTGGGTTTGTTGCAGCATAAGGAGAAGAGTTATTTTTATTATCCTGATAAACCCAAACTTTACCCGATGCAGCAGTAATTGTTGACTGAATTAAAGCATAAACATCTGCACATTTGAACTGTTCAGTTGCACTTCCTAATGTAATACCTGCGGAACTAAAAACTATGGTACCTGTTGATGTTCCTGTATAAGTGGAATTCCAATTATACAAATCTGCACTAAAACTTATAGTTCCACCATCAAATGTCATAATAGCTGTTTTCGTTGTTTCGGTTGTTGCTGCTGCAAAAACTGCACTGCTCATCATTACTACAACTGCTGCTACCGCTAAAAAACTTACTACTTTTTTCATCTTGCTACCTCCCTTTTATTTTTTATTTAATGCTGCTTTTATAAAACTTATAAACAACGGGTGCGGTCTTGTAGGCCTTGACTGAAATTCCGGGTTAAACTGCACGGCAACAAACCAAGGATGTTCTTTTATTTCAACAATTTCAACAAACTTATGGTCGTCATTTGAATAACCGGAAACTTTAAGCCCCTTTTCTTCCAAAATTTTAACATACTCTTTATTTACTTCGTAACTGTGTCTGTGTCTTTCGCTTATACTGTCTTTCTTGTAAATTTCAAAAGCTTTTGTTCCTTTTTCTATAACACAATTCCAAGAACCGAGACGCATCAAAGTTCCGTTTTTACTTGTTACCGGTGTATGTATAATTACAGGTTCTTTTGTGGCTTTATCTATGTTTAAAGAGTTTGCATCTTTAATTCCGCAAACATTTCTTGCATATTCGATAATTACACTTTGCATACCTAACGAAATTCCGAAGAAAGGAATCTTATTTTCTCTTGCATATTTTATAACATTAAGTTTTCCTTCAAGTGTTCCGCCGCTGTCACCGTCGGGTGAAATAATGGCATTAACATCTTTCAAATCCTGTTGTAAATGTTTTGAGTCGGTATCGACATATTTTATTTTAACTTCGGTTAAATTTATTGCACCGCCGTGTTTTAACGCTTCAAAAACACTTTTGTAAGAATCCTTAAGTTCTATAAATTTACCTGTTATGGCAACGGTTACCTTATGTTCGGGGTAACGACAATTATGTATCATTTGGTTCCATTGTTTTAAATCTATCGGTTGCGCGTTAAGTTTTAAATATTTTACAATCAAATCATCAATTTTATTTTCATGCAATTGAACGGGAACCTCATAAATAGAAGTTTGAACATCCATTTCCTCAATAACCGCATCTTTTTCAACATTACAGAATAAAGAGATTTTATCTTTTATTTCGTCGGTTAAATGTTGGTCCATTCTGCAAAGAATGATTGACGGTTCAATACCGATTTCTCTTAATTTTTGAACACTGTGCTGTGTAGGTTTTGTTTTTAATTCCTCCGAAGCTTTTATATAAGGAATTAATGTTACATGGACATATAAAACATTTTCTCTGCCGATGTCGTTTCTGAATTGCCTTATTGCTTCCAAAAAAGGAAGTCCCTCTATATCGCCTACGGTTCCGCCTATTTCAACGATAACCACATCACTGTCACCTGCAACGGCAACCAACCTTTCTTTTATTTCGTTTGTTATGTGAGGAACAACCTGCACGGTTTTTCCCGCAAACTTACCGTCTATTTCATCTTTTAAAACTTTTTGATAAATTCTGCCAGATGTTACCGTGTTGAATTTTGTAGTTTCCTGATCAATAAACCTTTCATAATGTCCCAAATCCAAATCGGCTTCCATACCGTCGGTAGTAACAAATACTTCACCGTGTTGTGTAGGTGACAAAAGCCCCGGATTAATATTCAAATAAGGGTCGCACTTTAATATGTTTACTTTTAAGCCCCTTGCTTTTAACAAACAAGCAATAGATGCAGCTGTTATTCCTTTACCCACCGATGAAATAACACCGCCGGTAACAAAAATATACTTGCTTTTCATTTTAAAAAACTCCTTAAGAAAACATGCTAATTATTCAGTGCTTTCTTTACCTTTGCAACATCGTCGATAACATTAACGTCTTGCAAATCTTTTTTTGATATTATAATTTTTATTTTTTTACCTTGTTCCAATGCTCTTAACTGTTCCAAACTTTCGGCAATTTCAAGCTTTGTTTGTTTACTTTTTGCAAATTCAAGGACAAATTTTCTTGTGTATGCATAAACACCTATATGTTTATAATAATCGACTTTATTTCTACTTTTTAAATCACGCACAAAGGGTATTGCATACCTTGAAAAATAAAGAGCATAATAATTTTTATCAAAAATAACTTTTACCGTATTAGGGTTATTAATATCGTCGGTAGATTTCATTTTATAAGCAACGGTTAAATATTTCAATTTTTTATTTTTTGAAAATTCTTCGGCAATTTTTTCTATAAGTTTTTTATCTATTAAAGGTTCATCACCCTGAACATTTATTAATACGGTATATTCTTTCAAATATTTTTGCGCAACATAAGCAACTCTGTCGGTTCCGCTTTTTAAATTTTTAGGCGTCATAAAAACATTATACCCTGCAGATTTAACTGCATCATATATTCTTTTATCATCAGTGGCAACGGCTGCAAAATGCACTCCTTTACATTTTGCAGCTTTACTTATTACATGCAAAATTAAAGGTTTTCCGTTTATTTTATATAACGGCTTTCCCGGAAATCTGCTTGAAGCATATCTTGCAGGAATTACGACTGCTGTTTTCATAATAAAATACTTCCTATTTTTAGCTGAGGAGCTTCTAAGCTTAACAGCTGGGAAATTTAACGACTATAACAACATAACCTCTTATAAGCTGAAAGTTTTTGGTAATAATTCAGATAATTTTATAATTTTAATATTCCCTTTTTTATCGTTATAAATAATATCTGCATTTTTTGAAAACTCAGAAATTACCTGCCTGCATGCACCGCATGGTGTAACAGAACCTTTTTTGGAACAAATTGCAACAGCTTTTATTTTTTTTGCTCCGTTTGCAATTGCAGTCCATACGGCAACTCTTTCGGCACATACGGATAAACCGTAGGATGCATTTTCTACATTCGTTCCGCAAAAAACTTTATCGCTTTCACACAAAACGGCAGCCCCTACTTTAAATTCAGAATAGGGACTATAAGAAAATTCCAAAGCTTGTTTTGCAAACTCCAATAATTGTTTATATTTCTGTTTATTTTCAACCATAATTATTTTGAAAAATATTT
>ONEP01000228.1 GCA_900316875.1 Candidatus Ruminimicrobium bovinum | reverse complement strand
GTTAAGAAGAAGGCAAAAATAAATAAAGACAGAATTAATGAAATAGAAAAAACCGTTAAACACGATGTTATTGCTTTTTTAACAAGTGTTGTTGAAACAGTCGGTCCCGAAGCAAGATTTTTGCATATGGGTATGACATCGTCGGATGTTTTGGATACATCTCTTGCTGTTCAAATGAGACAATCATGCTTGCTTCTTATAAAAGAAACAAAAGAGTTAATGAAAATAACAAAAAAATTGGCTTTAAAATACAAGTATACACCGACAATGGGCAGGAGTCACGGAGTTCATGCCGAACCTACAACATTCGGTTTAAAGGTTGCAAATTGGTATAGTGAACTTAGCCGTTCACTTGACAGGTTAAATTATGCTTTGGAAACGGTAAGTTACGGAGCAATTTCGGGAGCCGTAGGAACATTTGCACATTTGAGTCCGAAGGTAGAAGAATATGTATGCAAAAAATTGAACTTAAAACCGGAACCTGTTTCTACACAGATTGTTCCAAGAGACAGACATTCAATATTTTTATCAACAATAGCACATGTAGGAAGTAATCTTGAGAGAATAGCACTTGAGATAAGACATTTACAAAGAACCGAAGTTGCAGAAGCCGAAGAACCGTTTACAAAAGGTCAAAAGGGCTCATCGGCAATGCCACATAAAAGAAACCCTATAATATCTGAAAATGTTTGCGGATTTGCAAGACTTTTAAGAGGTTATGCCGTAACAGCTATGGAAAATATTGCTTTATGGCATGAAAGAGATATAAGCCATTCGTCAACGGAAAGAATTATGCTTCCGGATGCAACAATGGGGCTTTTTTATATTTTAAAAAGAATGCAAACTTTATTGAGCGGGTTAAATGTATATCCTGAAAATATGAGAAAGAATTTGAATAAAACACAAGATGTTATATGTTCCGGAACACTTTTATTAACATTGGTTGATAAAGGTTTAACAAGAGAACAAGGATATGCAATTATGCAGCGGCTTGCATTTTCGGCAAGAGAAAAAAATATAAGTTTGGAAGAAGTTGCATTAAAAGATGAAGAAATAAGAAAATATATGAACGAAAAAGAAATAAGAAGAGATTGCGATTTATCGCCGCACTTTAAAAATGTAGATTTTATTTTCAAAAGAGTTTTTAAAAAATAAATTTTAATAAAAATTTTATTTTTAATTTATAATTCATAATTAAAAATCGAGAGGATAAAATGGCTAACAAATTTAAGTATTACCTTAACCAGGACGGAAGTTTTGTTATTGAAAATTATAATTTAGCACCGACTTTTTCAAGCTTTTTCCCAGGCATTTCCGGAGTAAAAGGCATTCCGATGTGGGCATATTATGTTAACAGAGGGCAGGGAATTTGTACATTCGGTATAAAAAATAAAAATTATGCGATAATGGAATTTTATCCTGCAAATGTAAGTTATAATTTGGTTAGCACTTTTGGTTTTAGAACTTTTTTAAAAATAAAAAAATCCAAAGAAACAGTTTGTTACGAACCTTTTAAAAATAACAGTGCCGATACAAAAAATATAAAACAAAATATGTATGTTTCCGCCTATGATTTAACGATAGAAGAAACAAATATAAAAATAGGTATAAAAACGACCGTTAAATATTTTACTTTGCCTAACCAACCGTTAGCAGGGCTTTTAAGAAAAGTTATCGTTGAAAATATTTCTAAACAAAATATGCAGATAGAAATTGTTGACGGTATGCCGAAAATTCTTCCTTATTATGTTAATTCGTGGTCACAAAAATATATGTCTACGACAATTCAGGCATGGACAAAAGTTGATAATTTCGATAAAACAGGAATTCCTTTTTATAAGTTAAAAGTTGAAACGGCAGACAGTTCCGAAGTTGTAGAAATTACTGAAGGTAACTTTTATTTCTCTTTGTTACAAGACAAAAAAGTAAAACAAGCCGATATCATAATTGATCCGGATATTTTATTCGGTTCCGATACAAGCTTTGTTTATCCCGAAAAATTGTTTAACGAAAATTTTGTGTATCCTAAAAAACAGTTTGCCGATAACAAGTATCCTACGGCTTTCAGTTATGCAAAACAAAATTTAAAAGCAAAGGAAAGTTTTAAAATATATTCCATAGTCGGTCACATTGAAAGTGTAAAATCTTTAAACGGTTTTGTTAAAAAGTTTGATGTGAAATATTTTGAAACAAAACAGGAAGAAAATAAAGTTTTAATAAATTCAATTACATCGAATATGGAAACTCATTCTTCAATACCGGAATTTGATATGTATTGCAGGCAAAACTATCTTGATAATGTTATGAGAGGCGGTCTTCCGATAGAGTTTAAATATAACGATAAATCCGCAATGTATTATGTTTTTTCAAGAAAACACGGAGATTTGGAAAGAGATTATAATGAGTTTCAGGTATCACCTAACTACTATTCGCAGGGCAACGGAAATTTTAGAGATGTAAACCAAAACAGAAGAAAAGATATTTTCTTTAATCCTAATGTAAAAGATAGTGCCGTAAAAATATTTTATAACTTGTTGCAAATAGATGCTTGTAATCCGTTGGTGGTTAAAGGAACACTTTTTGTTATAGATACAAAAAGTAAAGAATATAAAAGTATAATAAGTGATTTGGCAAGTAAAAAAGATGAAGAAAAATTGAACAATTTTTTCAAAAAACCGTTTGAACCGGGTTCACTTGCAACATTTATGGAATTTTCAAACATAAAAACAAAAATAAAATTTGAAGATTTTATTTCCAAAGTTGTAACAACGGCAAAAGCTCAAAACGATGCAAATCACGGTGAAGGTTATTGGGTAGATCATTGGAAATATAATTTTGACATTTTAGAAAGTTTTTTAACAATATATCCGGATAAGAAAAAAGAACTCTTTTTTAACGATAAATCTTTTATTTACTATGATAACGACCATTATGTTTTACCGAGAAACCAAAAATATGTTTTAACACCTAAAGGAGTTGTCCGCCAATATAATTCCGTAATAAAGTCGGATGAAAAGTCGGAACTTATAGCGTCAAGAAAAGTTAATCCTAACGCATTAAGAACAAATAACGGTAAAGGTGATATTTACTATACGACACTTGCTTCAAAATTTATAACAATAATGTCGGTAAAATTTGCAACTTTGGACAGTGAAGGTATAGGCATAGAAATGGAATCGGATAAACCCGGCTGGTATGATGCATTAAACGGACTTCCCGGGCTTTTCGGCTCATCAACTCCGGAAGTGTTTGAATTAAGAAAAATGATGATTTTCTTTGGAAATCTTTTAAAAGAAAATAAAAATGAAAAAATATTTGTGCCGGTAGAAGTTGCAAATTTGTTTAAAGGATTATGTAATTTATTAAAACAAAAATTATCAAGTTTCGATTTCTGGGATAAAGCAACAACATTAAAAGAAGCATACAGAAAATCCGTTATATTCGGCATAAACGGTAAAGAAGAACAAATAAATATAAATTCCGTAATAGAATTTATAGATAAAGCGGTAGCAAAAATAAATGCTGGGCTTAAAAAAGCCATAGATCCGAAAACGGGTTTGTATGTTACTTATTTCAGATATGAAGCAACAAAATTTCAAAAAAATAACGAAAAAAATTCCAAAGGATTACCATGTGTTAAAGTTTCAAAATTTCAAAGATATCCGTTACCTTTATTTTTGGAATCAGAAACACATTATATGAGAATGTCGGATAATAAACAAGAGGCAAAACAACATTTTGCCGCTATTAAAAAAAGCGGTCTTTATGATAAAGAACTTAAGATGTTTAAAGTATGTTCTTCTTTGCTTGGCGAATCTAACGAAATAGGAAGATCGAGAGTATTTTTGCCCGGTTGGCTTGAAAACGAATCCGTATTTATGCACATGGAATTCAAATATTTATTAGGTCTTTTAAAAGCAGGTCTTTATGAAGAATTTTTCTCATCAATAAAAACTTGTTTCCCGTGCTTTTTAAAACCTGAAATTTACGGAAGAAGTATATTGGAAAATTCTTCATTTATTTCTTCAAGTGCATTTCCGGATAAAAGGAATTGGGGCAGGGGGTTTGTGGCAAGACTCAGCGGTTCAACTGCGGAATTTATAGATATGTGGCTTACGATGATTTTAGGATATAAACCTTTTTATGTAAATGAAAGTAATGAACTTGTATTTAATTTAAAACCTGTAATATCATCGGAGTTTTTTGATAAAAAAGGTGAATTTAAAGCAAAATTATTTTCTGCAACGGATTTGGTTTATATAAATAAATCAAAGAAAAGTACGTATTTGCCGACTATGGAAATAAAGAAAATTGAAATTTTATGGAATGATAATAAAAAAGATATTATAGAAGGCGATATTGTTACAGGTAAAAAAGCTGAAAAAATAAGAGGAAAATTTGCAAAACAAATAGTTTGTATATTTTGAAATTGAAAGTTAAAAACAAAAAACAGAGATAATAAAATTATCTCTGTTTTTTTATTCTATAAATACCGTTTCATCTTTTGTTGTATCTTTGTCGGTGTTATCTTCATCAACTGTTGCAATACCGTCCTGACTGCCCAAATTCATAAGTCCGGAAACACTTTTTTTCAAAAAATTTGATGCCAAATTATTGAATAAAGATTGAGTCAATAAAGAAGTTACACTTCCTAAAAGACTAAGATTGCCGCTTGGTTCATTTATAGTTCCTGTTATTTTTATTGTAAGAGGCATAACACCGTCATCACTGTATTGCCTGCCGGGTGCAGCATTAACTTTCATTTTTAAACTTTCATCCGTAAAATTTATATTACCGCCTACTTTAAAAGAAAAAACATTTGATAAAAACGAACAATTTTGAAAGTTTGCAACTCCTTTAACAAAGTTTATTGCTGTTTCAAATTTTTCATAATCAAGTTTTCCGTTTATTTGTTCATGCTCTTCATTTTGTTCCGGTTCCGTATTATTGTTTTTTTCGTCGGAATTTGAAGCTACAACGCTTCCTATACTTTTTAACACGTCAAGAACATTCAAAGTATTTATAACTTTACTTACAACTACAAGAGAGGTAAACATTACTTTCATTAATGCATTTGAATCGGACAATTCATATAAATTCTTTATTGTTCCTTTTTCAGTAAAAAGAGCAATATTCCCGTGAGTTTTATCAAGTTTGGGTGTAATATCGGATAAATTTATTTTTAATGAAATATCGGAACCGGAAAACATGGAAGAGTTTAATTGTTTTATATCCGAATTGGCTTTTATATTTATTGTTTGTAACCATTCCGGAAAAGAACTTGATTTTGATTTATCTTCTTTAGTATCTTTAATTTTTGTTTCCTGTTTTTTGTTTTCTTTCTTTTGTGACGATTTAATATTTATTTTATCGGATTTGAAATTTGTTGTTATATCCATTACCTTATTTTTTAACGTATAATAAAAATTTACCGAAAAAGGGTCGTCATTTAATTTACCTGTTATTTGTTTGGATGAAATATCGGATAAACTTTTTATGTCAATTGTGGAATTTATATCCGTTAAAATTCCTGCTTGTTCTAAAAAAGCTCCGATTTGTATTAAATTAATAGTCCCGTCAACATTATCGTTTGTTAAGTGTATGTTTGTTTTTATATTACCTTTCGGTTGAAAATCTTTTATTATATCCGTAATTTCGGTTAATTTATCAAGTATAAAATCGGATGAAATATTAAAGTCATAAATCATTTTGGAATAATTCAAAAAACCTGTTATATCAATAACGGATGATAACATTTCAGCAGAGAAAATCTCTATGTTAATATTTTCTTTTTCTAAATTTGTTTTTATTTTTGATTGTAAAGATATAATAGGAATATTAAATTCCGTAATTGAAAAGCTTTTATCTTTCATTATATATTTTACCGTATCGGAAGATAAATCTTTTATTTTGATGTTTAAATAGATATTCGGGTTTGAAAAATTATTTATTTTCCCGGAAGTTGTAATGCTTGCTTTATCTGTTTTTATAAAAAATTTATTTATGTCAATAACGGCATCTTGTAATTGTAAATTATTTAAATTACAAACGGAATCAATGGTTATAATTATTTCCGGAATGTTTAATGTATCATTTACATCAGCGGATATATGAATATCGCTTTTTATATTGAAAGGGTTTGCTAACGATATGTTTGATATATCAATGTTGGAGTTGAAAATTTTAGCCGAAATATTTTCTTTATCATCGATATAAATAAACTCCAAATCTCTTATTTGAATAAGTTTACACATTAAATTCAAAACATCATCATCTTCTTGTTCTTTTTTAGGTTCTTCCGGCTTTTCTTCAGTTTCGGTAAATAAAGGTGCTTCCAAAATTTTTTCAAAATTGAATTTTTCTTTTTGATTTTTAGATATTGTTATTTGCGGTTTTAATATACTTATTCTAAAAATATGAATTTTGCCGAAAAGTAATCGTAAGGGTGCAAAATATAATGTTATTTCTTTTATGAAAACAAAATCTTTTGAATCTCCCTTTATTTTTACTTCAGCATCATTTAATGAAAAATAAAATAAGTTTGCCGATATTCTGTCAAAATCTAATTCCAAGTTCATTTGTTCATTTGCAAAAGATATAATTCTGTCTTTTACATGGTTTGATTTAAGAATATGAGTTAAGGAATAATGAACAAATATGCAAAAAATACATAAACATACAATTAATGAAATAAAAAATTTAAAAATCCGTTTTAATGTAAAAAATGAAATAACTTTACTTAATATTTTTTTCATAAATCACCTGATATTTTGTATAATACACTAAATATACAATAGAATAAAAAATATTTCAACTTTGCCTCTAATTCTTAAATCTTCCAATTATCTAATATTCCATACATGTTATTGACTTTTTATAAGTAAAAATATAAAATAAACAAATAGTTTTATTCTTTAATTCAATTGTTTAAATGTTTAAATAGTTTGTTGTAAACGGCGACGTAGCTCAGGGGTAGAGCAGAGGACTCATAAGCCTTTGGTCGGTGGTTCAATTCCACCCGTCGCCATTTTGTTTTGTATAGAGGTTATATTCATGAGAGTATTACTTACCGGTGCAACAGGATTTGTCGGCAGTCATATTCTTGAAAAACTGTTATCTGATAAAAATGAAGTTGTTTGTCCGGTTAGAAAAACATCTAATTTACATTATATAGAAAATTGCAATGCCGTAATAAAATACGGTGATTTGGATGATGATATGTTTATTGAACAATTGATTTCTTCCGTTGATGTCGTTGTTCATTGCGCAGGGTTGGTTAGAGCACTTAAATTTGATGACTACTACAAAGTAAATACCGCAATTACTGCAAAGTTGGTTGAAGCCGTAAAAAATAACAAAGAAAATATCAAAAAATTTATATACATTTCATCTCAATCGGCTGTCGGTCCCAGTTTATCAAATGTTCCAAAAGACTTTGGAAAAGAAGAACCTGTTTCCGATTACGGTAAAACAAAATTATTTGCCGAACAGGAAGTAAAGAAATTGGAGGGTTTTGTCCCTTATGTAATTTTAAGACCTGCCGCAGTATACGGACCGAGAGATAAAGATATATTCACGGTGTTTAAAATAGTTCATAATAAAATTTCTTTAAAAACAATTTCCAAACATTTTGTCCAAGTTGTTTATGTTGAAGATATCGCAAAAATTATATCGCAAATAATAAAATCCGAATCTTATGTTACGGATAATAAAATTTATTCTGTTTGTGACGGTAAAATTTATTCATGGAAGGATATTGCCGATACGATAGCTAAGGTTAATTATGTACCGATAAGATTTACTGTTCCGGTATTTGATTTTGTTTTTAAACTTGCCGGTATATTTTATAATTTTATAGAAATGTTTACTAAAAAACCGCAAGTTTTAAGTGTTCAAAAAGTAGGTGAAATTTTAAAAGAAAATTGGATTATAGGTAATGAGAAAATTGTAAGCGATATAGGTTTTGAATTTGAAAAACTTGAAACGGGCGCAATAAAAACATACAATTGGTATAAAGAAAATAAATGGTTTTAGTTTACTAAATTTATGTATGGGAGTTTTTAATGTCTAATGATATTTTTGAAAAATGTATAAAATTTACTGCAGTAAGAGATTTGCAATCGGCAGGTATATATCCGTATTTTAAACGAGTAGAAACCGTTCAAGGACCTGTTGTAAAAATTGACGGTAAAGAAAAAATAGTTTTGTGTTCCAATAATTATTTGGGGCTTGCGGATCATCCAAAAGTTATAGAGGGTTCTGTTGCAGCCGCAAAACAATACGGAACATCATGTACGGGTTCAAGATTTGTAAACGGAACAAATGATTTACATGAAAAAGTTGAAAGAAAGTTTGCAAAGTTTGTCGGCAAAGAATCTGCAATACTTTTTACTACCGGACATCATTCAAATTTAGGTGCGTTATCTTCTTTGGTAGGTAAAGGTGAATTTGTCGTTACCGATAAATTGGACCACGCTTCAATTATAGACGGATGCCGGCTTTCTTTCGGCGGTGAAATGTTAAGGTTTAGACATAATGATATGGGTGACTTGGAAAGACAGTTGATAAAAGTTCAGGCGAAAGGAACATCTGCGCTTATAGTTGTTGACGGTATATTCAGTATGGAAGGAGATATTGCAAAATTTCCGGAAATTTCCGCGCTTGCAAAAAAATACGGTGCAAGAGTTTATGTTGATGAGGCACATTCGCTCGGTGTTCTCGGGAAAAACGGGAAGGGTACAGGCGAGTATTTTAATATGGAACCAGAAGTAGATGTTTTAATGGCAACGGCTTCAAAATCTTTGGCTTCCATAGGCGGTTTTATTGCAAGCAGAAGTGAAGTTATAACTTATATTAAACATACGGCAAGGTCTTTAATATTTACGGCATCATTACCTCCTGCTTGTGTAGGTGCGATAGATGTTGCTTTGGATATTTTACAGAATGAACCTGAAAGAAGAGCAAAATTGTGGGAAAATACAAGAAAAATGAAAGAAGGGTTTCAATCGCTCGGCTTTGATACAAGAACATCGGAGTCTCCCATTATTCCCATAACCGTAGGTGAGGACATGAAAGCTTTTCAAATGTGTGCAATGTTATTTGATGAAGGTATTTTTGCATCACCCATAGTAAGCCCTGCAGTTCCTGAAGGGCAGGCAATAATAAGAACAAGTTATATGGCAACTCATACTGATGAACACCTTGAAATGATTCTTGATAAATTTGAAAAAGTAGCAAAGCAACTCGGAATAATTCCCGGTGGCAGTATAAGAAAAAAAATGGCAAAATCATCTTATAATATAAAAAACAGAAGATGGAGTTTTTCTTTCTCCGATAATAATAAATTTGCTACTGCCACAAAAAGATGGCTTAAAAATTTGTGGTTCACAAAATAATGGTTATTACCGTAAAAAAAATAAGTTTTAAGCAAATTGATATTTTTATAAATTTTCAACATAAACTTTATAAGAATAATCCTTATTGGGTGCCGCCTTTAAAATCGGAATTGAAAAAAACTTTGTCTGATAAAAATCCTTATTGGAAACATTCAAAAAAACAATTTTTTGCCGCATATAATCAAAATAATGAAATAGTCGGAATTATTGCAGGTATAATAGATTATAATTATATTGATTTTCAAAATGAACGGATAGGCTTTTTCGGATATTTTGAAACCGTTGATGATGTTTCGGTTGCAAAGGAATTATTTAAAAGTGTTCGAATTTGGCTTTCCGAAAACAAAATAAATAAAATGATGGGACCGATGAATCCGTCGACGAACGATGAAGTCGGTTTTTTATATGAAGGTTTTGACAGCAGTCCTAAATTGTTAATGCCTTATACTCATAAGTATTATTTGAATTTAGCGGAAAAATGCGGTTTAAAAAAGATTAAAGAACTTTATGCTTATAATATTCCCGTTGCTTTAGATGATAGAATGCCAAGACTTACAAAAGCATTAAAAATAGTTCAAAAAAGAAATCCTAATATAACAATAAAAGCTTTTAATAAAAAAAATTTTAAGAAAGAACTTGAAGATATAATTGATGTATATAATTCCGCTTGGGAAAAAAATTGGGGCTTTGTCCCTTGGACAAGAGAAGAATTTGAAGCCATAGCAAACGATTTAGTGGATTTGGCAGATCCTAATATTATAATGCTTGCTTATGACGGAGATAAAGCAATAGGAATGCTTATAGCGGTTCCGGATTATAATTATGTGTTTAAAAAAATGAACGGAAGCTTGTTCCCTGCGGGAATTTTTAAATTTTTATATTATAAAAATAAAATTAAAGATTTACGTCTTATGATAATGGGTGTTCGAAAAGAATATAGAAAAAAAGGAATAGAAGCTTACATGGCACTTGAAGCTCTTATAAATTCGGTTAAAGGCGGTTATCAAAATTGCGAGCTGTCATGGATTTTGGATGATAACATTATGACACAAAGAACTGCCGAAATGATGAGCGGAAAAATTTATAAAAAGTATGCAGTCTACGGAGATTAGAAAATGAAAAATATTTTAATTACCGGCGGTGCCGGCTTTATAGGAAGCAATTTCGTCCGTTATATGCTTAATAAATATAAAGATTATAAAATTGTTAATCTTGATTTATTAACTTATGCGGGGAATATAAAAAGTTTGGATGACATAAAAGATAATCCTAATTATTTATTTATTAAAGGTGATATTGCAGATAATAAATTGGTTGATAAAACAGTTTTTGAGAATAAAATAGATGTTATCATAAATTTTGCAGCAGAATCTCACGTGGACAGAAGCATAACCAATCCCGATATTTTTATAAAGACAAATGTTTTGGGAACACAAAATTTACTTGAAGTTGCAAAAAAATATAAAATAGAAAAATTTTTTCAAATATCAACGGATGAAGTTTACGGTTCACTCGGAAAAACAGGTTTCTTTACGGAAAAAACACCGTTAAGTCCTAACAGCCCGTATTCTGCAAGTAAAGCAAGTGCCGATTTGTTGGTAATGGCATATCATCATACTTTCGGATTACCTGTTAATATTACAAGATGTTCAAATAATTACGGACCTTACCAGTTTCCGGAAAAATTAATTCCGTTATTTGTAACAAACCTTATGGAAGGTAAAAAAGTTCCTTTGTATGGCGACGGTTTAAATATAAGAGATTGGCTTTTTGTAGAGGACCACTGCAGTGCAATAGATACGGTTTTGCATAAAGGTAAAAACGGGGAAATTTATAATGTCGGCGGAAATAATGAAAAGACAAACAGATATATTACCGAAACGGTTTTAAAATATTTGGATAAAGATGAAAGTTTTATAAATTATGTTACGGATCGTTTAGGCCATGACAGAAGATATGCTATTGATGCAACAAAAATAAAAGAAGAATTGGGCTGGCAACCCGAATATAAATTTGAACAGGCAATAGTAAAAACAATAGATTGGTATTTGAATAATAAAAAATGGTGGCAACCTTTAAAATACAATTTATAATGTATAATTAAATGTGTTTTTGCAAAGCAAAAACTTAATATTTATAAAAATTTTATGGGAGTGAAATATGATAATACTTACCGGCGGTGCGGGTTTTATAGGAAGTTGTTTTTTATGGAAATTAAATCAGGAAAAAATAGACGATATATTGGTTGTTGATCATCTTGATAACGGTGAAAAATGGAAAAATCTTGTAGGAAAAAAGTTTTATGACTATATGCAAAAAGAAGATTTCCTTCAAGCCGTTAAAGATAAAAAAATTCAAAAACCGCAAGCTGTTGTTCATTTGGGTGCCTGCAGTTCTACAACACAAACAGATGCAAATTATTATATTCACAACAATTTTGAATATTCAAAAACACTTGCATTGTGGGCAATGGATTTGAATGTCCCTTTTATTTATGCATCATCTGCGGCGACTTACGGTAACGGAGAAAACGGGTATGATGATAATTGCAATATAGACAAACTTGCTCCGTTAAATATGTACGGATATTCAAAACAACTTTTCGATTTATGGCTTTTAAGAAATAAATATAATGATAAAGTTACAGGAATAAAATTTTTTAATGTATTCGGCCCTAATGAATATCATAAAGGTTCAATGAAAAGTGTTATATGTAAAACTTATGATGATGTTGCACAAAAAGGTATTATAAAGCTTTTTAAATCTTATAACAGTAAATATGCGGACGGAGATTCTTTAAGAGATTTTGTTTATATAAAAGATGTGGTTGAAGTTATGATGTTTTTGCTAAATAATCCTAAAAATACGGGATTGTTTAACATAGGAACCGGAAAAGCAAGAAGCTGGAACGATATTGCAAAATCAATGTTTGCGGCTGTAGGTAAACAAACAAATATTGAGTACTTTGATATGCCTGAAATTTTAAGAGGAAAATATCAATATTTTACCGAAGCAAAAATGGATAAAATAAGGCAGGCAGGTTGCAACCATAAATTTATGGAACTTGAAGATTCCGTAAAAGATTATTGCATCTATTTAAAAAATAAAAGTTACTTATAATTTGTAAGATTTTTTTAAAATGTATAGTGTAAAATGTAGAATGTATAATGTCGGAAAAATTCACTTTGTTAATTTTAATTATTTATTAGATTTTTTGCCGTAGCAAAAAATACCTAATTATACATTGTAAATTATAAATTGGAGTTTGTATGAATTTATTAAAAAAAGTTTTAAGTTTAAAAAATAAATCTATTTTAGTTGTCGGTGATACAATGGTTGACAGGTTTATTTGGGGAAAAGTTTCAAGAATTTCTCCGGAAGCTCCCGTTCC
>ONEP01000229.1 GCA_900316875.1 Candidatus Ruminimicrobium bovinum | reverse complement strand
TCTCTGCTTTTTCTATGTGTGTGAACTCCAATAAAGGTGTTTTTCCTATTAATTCATCTGCTGATTTATATATTTTTGACATTTTTATTCTCCTTTAAAAATACTTCGTATTTTAGTTTATTAGTTTATTAGTTTATGAGGTTATTAGTTTATAGGTTATTTTTTTAGTTGTTTGTCGTTGTCAACTTATAACCTTATAACCCTATCACCTTATAACCTGTCGTTATTACTTCTATCCTTCCATACCTTAAACTTACTTCTGCGGGCATTCTGATGTTGAACAAGTTTCATCAGTACCGCAACCATCATTACCACAACCGCAACATCGTGCATAACTTAATGTTACAACGGTTATTAAAATTAAAATACTCAACAATACTTTCTTCATATATATCTCTGTTATTTTAACATATTAAAACAAAAATTTGTTAAACAAATTTTATTGTTTATAGTTTATGGATTATAGGATTATTAGTTATTTTTTAATTGCCTTTTCAACCTATAACCTCATAACCCTATAATCTTATAACCTGTAGTTATTTTACTGCTTCAAAACCTTGTTTTAAATCTTCAATAATATCATCTATATGTTCCGTACCTATAGACAACCTAACCGTTGTAGGTGTTATTCCGCTACTTAACAACTCTTGTTCGGAAAGTTGAGAATGAGTTGTTGATGCGGGATGTATTACTAAACTTTTAACATCTGCAACATTTGCAAGAAGTGAGAAAAGTTTTAAACTCTCCGTAAATTTCTTTGCGGTTTCTGCAGTACCTTTAATTTCAAATGTAAATATTGAAGCTGCACCTTTCGGGAAATATTTGTTATATAATTCTTTTTGTTTTCCCGTTGCTAAAGACGGATGATTAACTTTTGCTACTTGCGGATGATTCTTTAAAAAATCCACCACTTTAAGTGCATTTGAAACATGTCTTTCTACTCTTAAAGAAAGTGTTTCAAGCCCTTGCAGCAACAAGAAAGAGTTAAACGGAGAAATTGTAGCCCCCTGATCTCTTAACAATGTTGTTCTTATTTTTATTATATATGCCAAATTACCTACTGCTTTTGTAAACACTACACCGTGATAAGACGGGTTGGGTTTTGAAAGTCCCGGGAATTTATCGTTTTGTGCCCAATCAAACTTTCCGGCATCAACAATAACTCCGCCCATTACCGAACCGTGCCCGCCTATAAATTTTGTTGCTGAATGAACTACAATATCCACGCCGTGTTCAATAGGCCTTAATAAATAAGGTGTGGCAAATGTACTGTCTACTATAAAAGGTATTCCGTGTTTATGTGCAATTTTTGATATTGTTTCCAAATCTACAACATCGGAATTAGGATTTCCTAAAGTTTCTGCATAAAGAAGTTTTGTATTTTCTTTTATTGCTTTTTCAAAATTTTCCGGATTTGAAGGGTCAACAAATGTTGTTGATATTCCCTGTTCCTTTAAAGTGTTTGCAAATAAATTATATGTTCCGCCGTAAAGGTTTGTGGAAGATACTATATGGTCGCCTGCCGTTGCAATATTTTGGATTGCATAAGTAATTGCAGATGCTCCCGATGCGGTTGCAAGTGCTGCAGCTCCGCCTTCAAGTGCCGCAATTCTTTTTTCAAGGACATCGGAAGTCGGGTTCATTAACCTTGTATAAATGTTACCGCCTTCGGTTAAACCGAACCTGCCTGCTGCAGTGGCTGAATCTTTAAACACATAAGATGTTGTTGCATAAATAGGAACTGCTCTTGCATCCGTTGCCGAATCCGGCGTTTCCTGCCCTACGTGAACCTGCAATGTTTCAAATTTATATTTATTAGACATTTTTATTTCTCCTTAAAAATTATCTTTGATAATTTTCAGCTGACAGCTGATAGTTTGTTGTGTTATTACGGACTAACTTTTTATAAATTGTGAACTAAGCCCGTAATGACAATCTTTTATTTTTTTAAAATTTTCAACTGCTAATTACTAATTTTCAATTGAAGTTGCACATTCGCATATTTTCTATATAACACAAATTTTTTTGTTCATAATAACATCGTCTTGATAAAAACATTTTTTACTCCCGCATACTGCATACTTTATCCATAATTGTTTTACCTACTTAATAGGTAGGTAAATATATTATAAAAAAATATTTTATATGTCAAGCAGAAAATTTAACGACGACAAATATTAACAATTTATGATAATTTAAAACGCGGTTTTATTAATAAGTTGACAAAAAAAGCAGTTCCAAAGGCAAGGTCAAATTGTTCTTTTTTTAGTGAAAAAGTTATTTTATCAACAATATTAACATTTTTTAAAACAGACATATTTTTTATATTCTCTTTTTTTATAACAAAGGTAATATCCGCCGAAGGATATTTTTGTTTAAATTCATTTATTTTATTAACCGAATTTTCAAAATTATTATTAAATTTAACAATAATTTTAGGTTTAGGATGATGTTGTAAATATTCGTTAACATCTTTTGACCAATAATATGTATTTGTGAAATCTTTTAATTTATTCAACTCTTTTTCAACCAATAATGATTTTTCTTCTATATTGTCCTGTTTGGTTATATAAATGGGATTCCCGTAAACTATAACCGTTTTTGAAAAAGGAAGAGAAATTTTAAATTTATCCCAAGATTTATTAAATATTAAGGAGTGTTTTGAAAATGCCGATATCGGAATTAAGCGTATACCTAATTTTTGCGATACAAGCAAAAGCCCGGGCTTAACTTTATATACAGGACCTTTCGGCCCGTCAACGGTAAAAGCAACATAATGACCTTTTCTTGCGTATCTTATCGTTTCTATTAAAGCCCTTTCTGCCCCTTTTGAAGATGAACCTCTGACGGCAATAAAACCGAAATATTTTAAAAACCATGCCAATATTTCCCCGTCTTTTGACATACTGCACATGCTTACTATGTTTAGGCCGGAATTAAGGCATAAAGGTAAAATTTGTTCCCCGTGCCATAAAGCATAAACGCTTTGTTCGGCAAGTTTTGGAACAAGTTCTATCGATTTTAAACGTAACGTTTTTATTGTAAAAGAAAAATACCAGTATGCAATTTTTGCCAATAATTTTCTTGAATTAAATTTAACCATTTTAATCGTCTTATTTTATTACTTATATTTTAAATTTATTGAATCTTTACCGACAAGTTTTTCAAGTTCTTTAAGACATTCGTCACTATATTTTACACAATAATCCGTTTCTATTAAATAGTTATTATTTTTAAAATTTTCTATATCCAAATACACTTTTGATTTACCCGGATATTTTTTTAAAACTTCTATAATTTTATCTGATAAATTATCGTCCAAAGCCGTTTCGGAAATTTTTATATGGAGTGTTCCCATATTCGGTGTAAATTTTTGCTTGGCTTCATCAAGCGAACAAATTTCACTTATAACAAGCTGACATTTACCTTTTTTGCTTATTAACTTACCTTTTGCAACAACAATATTTTTTTCGACCAAATAATCTTTAAATTCTTTATAAGTTTTAGGAAATATTACACAGTCAATGTTATCATATAAATCGGACAGTATAAAACTTGCAAATTGTTTTTTATCAACTTTTGATACCAAATTTTTTATACTTGTTATCATACCGGCAAGGCGAATTATTTTTGCGGTTTTTAAATCCGTATTTTCACTCGGAACAGGAATTTTATCGAACCTGTTTGCAGAAAAAGCAATTAAATCTCTTTTATATTTCTCCAACGGATGTCCGGATAAATAAAAATCCAAAACTTCTTTTTCGTATTCAAGTGCTACCGTTTCATCCAACGGCGGTACTTTTTTATCCATAACATTAACGGCTGTCGTAGCTATTTCATCACTGCCGAACAAAAAGCCCTGACTGTCATTTTGTTCTTTTTTTGTCTTTACGGCACGTTGCATTGAATCTTCAATATTGTCAAGTATTTTTGCCCTGACTTCCAACTTATTTTTACCGAAACAATCAAACACACCTGCTTTACAAAGACATTCTATTGCTCTTTTGTTCACTGCGGATAAATCTATCTTTGACAAAAAATCTTCAAAATTTTCAAATTTACCGAATTTCTTTCTTGCTTCAACTATATTTTCGGCAGCACCTTCACCGACATTTTTTATTGCGGTAAGCCCGAACCTTATATTTTTACCTTCAACGGAAAATTCGCTTTGCGAATACCTTATATCCGGAGGCAAAGTTTTTATACCGAACTGTTTGACATCATCAATATATTCAATTATTTTACTGTCTGCTGATTTTCCTATTTCATTATTCATACAAGCCGTCATATACTCAAGTGTATAATGGGCTTTCAAATATGCGGTTCTGTATGTAACATAAGCATAAGCCGCAGAATGAGATTTATTAAAACCGTAACCTGCAAAAGTTACCATGTTATCGTAAATTTTGTTTGTTATGGAAGGATCTATTCCTTTGGCTTTACCGCCGTCAACAAATTTTACCCTCGCCGCTTCCATTTTATCTATAAGTTTTTTACCCATAGCTTTTCTTAAAC
>ONEP01000231.1 GCA_900316875.1 Candidatus Ruminimicrobium bovinum | reverse complement strand
GCTTCCGGTTTAAGTTGCGGAGTTAATGCAACACAGCCGATATATTCGTTATCAACATAAAAAGTTATGCTTGTAATATAATGTTCAGGCAACATAGGGTGTTCAAGTTCGCCTATGGTTGCTTTAATTTCCCAAACATTTTCACTTACATTGTTTACCGAAATTACCGGGAGATGTTTTTTATAGCTTTCACCTACGGTTGTAACATCATCTTTTGTTTTTAAAGCATCTTCTTTTAAAGTAAACACTTTTGAATTTGCTTGACATATAGGACACTTTTCAGGTGCCGTTTCTTTTAAATGAATATAACCGCATACGGAACAAACAAGTGCTTTTTGCATACTTCCTCCATTAAAAAATCACTTTGTAATCTTCTTAGTTTAACTTTTCAACTAATTTTTGTCCTGCTTGATAACATTTTTCCAATTCTTCTTTGTTCGGTTTAAATTTTGCATCTGCTTGTGCAACAACTTCAATACCGAAAGAGGATAATTGTTCGGTAATTTCTTTTACCGCACCGCCTGCCCATCCGTAAGAACCGAAAGCAACTGCAACTCTGTTTTTAGGTTTCATTCCTTTTAAGAAATGAATAAAACCTGCAATGTATGCCAACATTTCGTTATCGTGTGTTGACGAACCTATAACAAATGCTTTTGCTTCAAGCATTTCATAAGCAACTTCAGCAAAATCGGTTTTTGCTATGTCAAACATTTTAACTTCTATATTACTGTCCGTTAGTGCTTTTGCTATTTGCCTTGCCATAATTTCTGTTGAACCCCACATAGTTTCATAAACGATAACCGCTTTGTTTTTAACGGTATTTTTAGCCCATGCCAGATATTTTTCTATAACTTTACTTATATCTTTTCTCCAAACAAGCCCATGGCTTGGAGCAATAAAATCAACAGGCAAATTCATTTTTAAAATATTGTTTATACTTCTATCTATCATGGCACCTAAAGGCCATAAAATATTTGCATAATATTTTGCAACTTCTTTACCTATAATTCCGGTATCAACTTCATCGGTAAAAGTTTTGTTTGTTGCTATGTGTTGACCGAAACCGTCATTTGAAAACAACACCTTCTTTTCAGGACAATAAGTCATCATACTGTCAGGCCAATGAACCATCGGCACTTCAACAAATGTTAATGTGTTATTGCCTAAATTTATTTTGTCACCGGTTTTAACGACGGTTATATCAATATTCAAATTATAATATTTTAAAAGACCTTCTTTTAATTTTGCGGTTCCGTAAAACTTTGCATTTTTTAAAACGGTTGCCATATATTCAATTGAACCGCTGTGGTCGGGTTCCAAATGGTTTAACACAACGTGTTTTATCTTTTCCGGTTCTACAACTTCCGAAATATTCCGTATAAATTCTTCTTCAAAACCCTTATGAACCACATCTATTAAAGCAGGTTCGTTATCGTTGACAATATACGAATTATAAGTAACACCGCTTTTTGTTATAAACGTGTTACCGTGAAAACTTCTCATGTTCCAATCGATTACACCGACGGAATAAATATTATTAGTTATTTGTTTCATCCTATTTCCTTAAAAATTAAAAATTAACAATCACTAATATTTTAAAATTTTCTTTTGAAGCACGACTTGTCGCCGCTTATGAGTGCAGAAAATTTTAGAGTAAAAAACTATAAATTCTATTAGTTTTTTAGTGCGATATGTAGAGAAATTTTTGGTTACATTAGGTCTTCCAAAAATTTGGAGTTATCGCACGGCTTTAAAAATTTCAAACGAATGGCGACACTGAGTGCAAGAAAGAGAAATTTTAAAATACAAAAAATTTTCTTAAATTTTTTCAAAAGAATCTTTGCCTACTTGGCAAACAGGGCATACCCAACCTTCCGGTAATTTATCAAAAGGAGTTCCTGCAGGTATTCCGTTATCCGGATCTCCTTTTGCAGGGTCATACTCATAACCGCAAATTGTGCATTTGAATTTTTCCATTTTTTTCTCCGTTAAAATTTATTTTATTGTAAATCCGAAGGTTTTTCCCTCGGTGCAAGTTTAACGCTGTATGCCAAAAACAAGCATGCTATTATTGAACCGACAAAATATATAACCCATAAATAAGTATAATAATTTCCAAATACGGCAACCAAACCGGATAATAAAAAAGAAAGCGGCAAAATAATGAGCCCTGTTTCCAAATATCTCCATTTGGTTTTCATATTGGTATAAATATGTCCCAACATATAATTATGCCTTCTGTGACGGACAAAAGCAGCGGCAAGTAAAATTATACCGACCGGTGAAACCAATTGACATATAAGGTGAATTAGTATCAACTGTTGTTCTATATCATTTGCAGAAAACCATGTTGCATCGTATAAATTGAAGTTTCCTATAGATGTTATAATTTTT
>ONEP01000233.1 GCA_900316875.1 Candidatus Ruminimicrobium bovinum | reverse complement strand
TTCCTTTTTTAGTTGATATTTTTAATTTAAAACACCTTCCGGAAAGTTTTCAGAAAGAAATATTAAAAGAAAATATTGTGATTTACGGAAAGAAATAATAACGACAATTGATGGCTGAAAAGCTTAAAACTGCAATGTATAATGTAAAATGTATAAACTACAGCTTAGAGCTGAGCCAAACACTAAAGTGTTTTCAGTTGAGAGCTGAGATTTTAACGACAACTACAAACAGCAATATAGAATGTAGAATTATTTTAGATACAAAAATTTTTTTAAAAGAAAAATACAAAAATAAGGAAACGAATAAATATTATTGGAATAACCTATATTGCCATTAATAAATTTTATTCCCCATTGTATATCCGGATAAACTTTACTTTTTATAAGTGTAGATAAGGATTTTGATTTACCATTAGATGCTTTAACTTCTACAGGTACAAGATTTGATGTGGTTCTAACAAAAAAATCTTGTTCCAAACGAGAATCATCTCTTTTATAATAATACAAATCATAACTTTGTTTTGATAAACAATTTGCAGCTATATTTTCATACAAAGCACCTTTATAGGTTCCAAGATTTTTGTTTACTCTTAAATCTTGCTGAGATTCTTCATCAAGACAAGCAATTAATAAGCCCATATCAGCAAAATATAATTTATATTTATCTATATCAATGTTTCCTTTGAGTGGAAGTTCCGGGAAATTTAAACAGTAACATGGAATAACAATACCTGCATCTATAATCCATTCTATACATCCTCTGTAATCTTTAAATTTCGCTCCGGAAGATACTTTTGAAATTTGAAATTTCTTATTCTCTTTTGCCAATTGAACAGGTATATGATTAAATACATTTAATATTCTGGTTTGATCTATTCCTACAGCATATTTTCTTATATCTTCTTTATAATCTTGAATTAATTGTTTTTGTAAATTAAGAGTATTCTCAAAAGTTTCTTTTTCAATAAAATTTTTAACTACTGCAGGCATTCCGCCTAAAATACAAAAATCATAAAACAAAGAGTTATATAAATTCAATTCCAAATTATTAAAAGGAACTAAATTTATCATTTTATCTAAGATTTCATTTATAAATTTGTCGTCATAACCTTTTGCCCATAAAAATTCTTCAAAATCCATAGAGCTCATAACAAAATCCTGTTTATATCCGACACTAACACTTTCAATTCTGTTATAATTTATTCCCAATAAAGAGCCGGAACATATAACATCAAATCTGTCATCTTGTTTAAAAAATTTAAGAGATGTTGCTATCTCGGGAAATTCTTGAATTTCATCAAAAAAAATAAGAGTTTTATGTTCTTCAAACTTTTTATTTTGAGCTAATCTTGAAATGTTTTTTATTATATCCTTAGCACCATATCCATCTTCTACAATTTTTTTATATTTAGGTTCTTCGACAAAATTTATTTCTATTATATTTTTATAATTTTTCTTAGCAAAGTTTTTTATAGATTCTGTTTTGCCTACTTGTCTTGCACCTTTTACTATTAAAGGATTTTTGTCTTTATTGTTTTTCCACTCTTCTAATAAACTATCAATTTTTCTTTTTAAATATGCCATAATACCTCATTTTTATAAAAAATATTCTAAAAGCACTAAAAAATGAGCGAATACTTTATAGTATATTACTAAAAAACGAGCGAATAAACAAGTGTTTATTACTAAAAAATGAGCGAATAAATAGATTTGGTTCGGAACAAAAAAATGTATAGACTACAGCTTAGAGCTGAGCCAAACACTAAAGTGTTTTCAGTTGAGAGCTGAGATTTTAACGACAAACGACAAAACGGCATACACAAATTTTTGTCAAATTTAATAATTGATTTTTATTCCGTCCATAACTTCAAGAGCGGCTATTCTTTTTTCTATCGGAGGATGTGTTGATGTTATATCCGAAAGAAAACCGAAAAGCGAAGGTTCGTTTGATAAAGGGTTTTCTATACACATAGGCGACATAATTTCTTTTCCCTGAAAACTTCTGATTGCGGAATGACCGCTTATTTTTTGCAGTGCCGATATTAAACCTTGAGGGTTTCTTGTTATAAGTGCCGCTTTTGCATCGGCTTGATATTCCCTTCTTCTTGAAACGGCAAGCCGAATTAACGGTGCAACAATTATACCATAAACATATAAAACGATACCTATTACAAATAAAATTCCTGCACCTTTACCTGCACTTTTATTTCTTCTGTTACCGTTGCCGCCCATACCTATTCCCATTCTTAAAATAAAACTGCCTGCAAAGGTAAAAAAGCCGATAAGCAAAATTATTATCATCATAAGACGGGTATCTCTGTTATTTATATGTGCCATTTCATGTGCTATTACACCTTCAAGTTCGGATTTTTCCAGTTTTTCAATAATTCCGGTAGTTAATACAATATGTGCATTTTTAGGATCCCGCCCTGTAGCAAAAGCATTTAAACTGTTGTCATACATAATATGAACCTGCGGCATAGGAAGACCTGCGGTTATTGCAATATTTTCCACAAGCCGTATAATTTCTTTATCTTGAACTGCGTCGGCAGGCCTTGCATTTGCAAAAGACATTATAAAATTCTGCCCGGAATAAAAAGAGATAAGTGTCCACACAATAGAAAAAAGAAAAATAATAAGTACTAACGGATAATAAGAATAATGAATATCTTTAAATATTACAAACGGAGCTAAATTAGGATAGGTATAATGTGAAGAAATAACTGCTATTATAAAAAATGAAAAATAAAGCATAGCAATAAGACTTATCGGAAAAAGACAAACCAATAATATTGTTTTTCTTCTGTTATCATCTATAAAATCGTAAGTTGTTATCATTTTTTAAAAAGATACTTTTACCGGATTTTTTGCAGCTTCTTTTTCGGCTTCGTCAAGTTTAAAAAATTCGTTCTTTTCAAAATTAAAAATGTTTGCAATTATGTTGCTGGGGAACATTTCTCTTTTTGTATTGAAAGCCAAAACATTGTTGTTGTAAAACCTTCTTGATGCTTGAATTTTATTTTCGGTATCAACAAGTTCCCTTTGCAATTCAAGGAAGTTTGCATTTGCTTTTAAATCGGGATAATTTTCGCTTAATGCAAATAAGGACTTTAATGTTCCGCTTAAAATATTTTCATTTTTTGACTGTTCAGCAATTGATTTGTTACCGGATTTCATTGCAATATTTCTTGCATTGATAACGGCTTCCAATGTAGTTTTTTCATGTGCGGCATAACCTTTTACGGTTTCAACCAAATTAGGAATTAAGTCATATCTTCTTTTTAACAAAACTTCTATATCGCTCCAAGCTTCCTTTACTCTGTTTCTTAACAAAACAAAACGGTTATAGGTCATCCAAACAAATATAGCTAAAATTACACAGCAAACAATTATTGCGGCAAGTATAATCAACAATACTGTTACCATAACATCCTCCAAAATTTATTTTTATTTACAAAATTCTTTTATTTCATTTTCAAGAATTTTAAATACTTTTGCCAAAAGATACCCGTCGCCTGCAGCATGGTTTAACCTAACCGTTACAGGCATAACAAGTTTACCGTTTTCAAGTCTATATCTGCCCCAGTTAATTATCGGCATAAAAAATAAATATCCGTCGGGAAGTTCAACGTTTAATGAATCGTAAGAAAGCCAAGATACATAAGAAGCATCAAACCAATTAGGATGGTTTGCATTGTCAAGCCCGTATTTATGGCTTTTTTTACCTTTTTCAACATCTTCGACGGCATTTTTGTAGAAAGTGTTATAATCAGGGTCATATTCGGTATAAACGGGTGTGCAGGTTTCTGTATCTTCGTGAAAAATATATTGAGTAGGGTTTATTTTATCATAAACAATTAATTGTTTTGTTTGATAAAGCCAACTCATACGATAATCTGCTCTGGAATTTAAAGTTTTTGATAACAGATACAAAAAATTGATATAAAATTTAGTGTTTGTTTTTTTAGAAAAATCATAAAGTGCTTGAACATCAATTCGTGCAGTCATAGATATCGAACATTTGAACTGAGCAAAATGTTCAAAAATATCTTTTCTGTAAAATTTGTTAATATCAATAATTTTGTAGCTTGAATTCGACATTATTTCTCCTTAAAAATCGCAAAGCAATTTTGAGGTATTGATGTATGGACGTATGGACTAAAATCGCTCTGCGATTTTGATGAATGGATGTTTAGATGTATACAACTATTCTTATATACTTCCATACCTCAAAATTTGATTCCGCAAATTTTCTATCCTTCTATACTTCTTTACCTCTATACTTCAACAAATTGCAAAGCAATTTGTTCTATTTCGCTTGTTCGTATTTCAATGTTACCGTTGTAATATCGGTTACCGATGACGGACCGAAAAATTGAATAGGTCCTGGGAATATATATCTGTCGTTAATGGCCCAATCATTTCTTACTTTTGCAAAAGCTTTAAACGGTTTACCGTTAAGTTTTACAAGTGCTTTTTGAATTACAGGTTTATCTTTACCTTTTCTTTTTTCAATGTTCATCATCATTGTTAAAGGTATTCCACCGCATTTCCAATCGGTAGATTTTTTTGAAAGATTTTTAACAGATGACAAATAACCTGATAAATTATTCAATACAAGTGCTGCAGCATTATAGCCCAAAGCATAAGTATAATTTGCATCAAAGTTTGACGGAACTCCGCATCTGCCTTCATAACCGAAGAAATGGTTTATCGTTGAGAATTTACCGTTATATTTTCCTGCTTTTTTCAATTCTTTTAATTTTTTTGAAACCATTTCAATAAGTAATTTCTCGGTTTCAATTAACGAAACCTGAACATTACCGTGAGGATCTCTGTCAAGCATTAATTGAGCTGCTATTGATACGGGTAACGATTCCATAAGTGCGGCTAAATTTTTAGGAAGTTTAGATATTATAAATTTTGCTTTTTCAATAGCCGTTTGGAATGAATTTATTTCTTTTTCATTATCGGCAATAACATCATTCAAATTTGCTATAAGTGTTTTCATTTCCGGTATAAATTCAATTAATCCTTCCGGAACCAAAACTACTCCGTAATTTTTACCGAGTTTTGCTCTTTTAACAACTAAGTCGGCTAAATTATCTACTATTTGTTTTAATGTCATTTTCTTGGCTAAAATTTCTTCGCCGATTAAAACAACATTCGGCTGAACTTTAAAACCTACTTCCAAAGTGATGTGGGATGCACTTCTTCCCATAAGCCGTATAAAGTGCCAATACTTTCTTGCCGAATTTACATCTCTGCATATATTTCCGACGAGTTCCGCATAAATTTTTGTTGCCGTATCAAAACCGAAAGAAGCTTCAATATGTTCGTTTTTTAAATCGCCGTCGATTGTTTTAGGAACACCGATAACACTTACATTGGTGTTTTCTTTTTTTAAATATTCCGCCAAAAGTGCGGCATTTGTATTTGAATCATCTCCGCCGATAAAAACAAGTGCATCCATTTTGTTTTTCAAAATGGTTTGTTTTGCCTGTGCAAATTGTTCCGGTGTTTCTATTTTTGTTCTTCCGGACTGAATCATATCGAAACCGCCGGTATTTTTATAATTTGCAATAACTTTATCTGTTATTTCCATTGTTTTATTATCCAAAATAC
>ONEP01000234.1 GCA_900316875.1 Candidatus Ruminimicrobium bovinum | reverse complement strand
TAAATCTTGTATTCTACAATTTTTACAAGGGAGTTTTATCTTTAATTTTTCATAATCAACATTACTCTCGTCAGATTTAGAGCAACCTACAACTGTTATCCCCAAAAAAATAAACAACATTAATAAACATATACTAAAAATATTTTTTTTCATAATTAAACCTCTTTACTAAAAAAACTTTTAAACAATTTAGTTTAAAAGTTTTAAAAGTAAAATAAATATATCACATATCTTCTACATATTCTAAAATATCACCCGGTTGACAATTCAATTCCTTACAAATTGAATTTAATGTAGAAAATCTTATTGCTTTAACTTTCCCATTTTTAATGTTAGATAAATTTGCATTAGTTATTCCAATTTTATCAGCCAAATCTTGCAATGATACTCTTTCTCGTGCCATTATCATATCTAATCTCAATATAATCATATACATCACCTTATAATGTATTATCGTATTCTTCTTGAAGATAACATCCATAATAGAAGACTTTACTTAAAATGAATAACAAGATAGTTGTTAATAATAATAATATGTTTTCAAACGAGAAATATATCGTCGATTTTAAAAAAATTGAAAAATATAAAAAGGGCTTTATAATGGGAACAAATCCATACGCAATCATAATACAAATACTTGACTGCTTAATATTTTTAACATTTGTTATTGAAAATGGTGTGTTTGTTTTAGCAGTTTCAAAATAAACTCTCATAAACTTAATTAATGAAATCGATGTAAAAACAAAAACAATGATTGAAAATAATAATTCTATTAATAATATCGTTTTATAATCTTTAATAATAATGTTTTGATCCATTATTAAATTCTTACTAATTTCAGTTGAATTATGTCCGTGTTCTGTAGACAAAAGCCATTGATCTTGTTTAGAGTTTACTTGAATCCTATCAGAATTCAATAATCTAACATTGTTATACGCTGCTGAAAAAAATATTATCAATACTACGATTTGTATAACACACAGCATAAAAAAGAAAACTTTTAAACTATTTCTTATTTTATTCATGACATCTTGACCTCCTTATTTATTTCTATTATATCACCTCCTTTATTGTATGTCAATATATTTTTATTGTTATACAATGTTTTTTTATTGTTTATCAATACGCTACTGTTTTAATGTGTTTTTAAACCAAAGATCCACCTCATCATAATCTATCCCCTTCTCTGGTGTCCACTCTACTTTTGATTTATATTTACCTCTATCATATAAAATAAATGTTGGTGTATATTTGATTTTATATTTTTTATTTATCTTTTTCCATTCCTTTTCGTCTTGCCTTTGTTTTTGAATATTCAAATACCAGACTTTATCATAACCATTATATTTTTTTATAATGTCTAATAAATCATCGTCAAAATTATTGCAATCTGGACAATCTGGTCTTCCTACATAAAGAATCATTGTATCTTTATTATCTATACTATTCTGAAAATTATCGTATGTAATAGAATTTAAATAATTATAAATTTGTGGTAGTTTGATTGTCTTTTCATCCTTAAAATATAATACGGCGCATACAATTAACATCACACCTATCACACCAAAAATTACTATTTTATATATTTTATTTGTTTGTTTCATATATTACCTCTTTCTATAATATTCATCATATATCTCTTCTATACCATCAAAAGTATCTTCAGATTCCCATCTTTTTACTATCTCTCCTTTGCTAATTACCAATATAGTTGGAGTGGCATAAAGATTATATTTTCTTAGATACTTTTTTAATTTATTATGTTCTGAATCAATATAATATATATTCATTTTAGTACCTTTTACTAACGGAAAAAATACTTTTGACAACTTCCTACATGTTTGGCATCTTTCATTTGCATAATAAATAATAATATTTTCTTGTTTAGCAATTTTTTCTATATTGTAATTTGTAAGTTTAGTAAAAGGAACCTTTTCAGTAAAAATAACTCCCTGTTCAATCAGTATTAAAACAATAACAGACACTAAGACGCATAAACAAAATATACCCCATGCTTTTTTAGATTTATACACTAAATTCATTTATTGTCCACCTTCAATTAATGAAATATATGCTTGTTCAATATTTTTATACTTATCATCATACAATAATTGCTCTTTACTACCATTAAAAACAACCTCACCTTTATTCATTAGCACTAAATAAACATCTTGTGAAGGTATATTGATACTATCTAAAATGGCAAGTTGATGAGTAGAAATTATATATGTACGTTTTTTAAAAGTATCTTTAATATATTTTTTTAAATTATAAATAGCTATTGGATCAAGTCCAGAAAAAGGTTCATCTAATATGCAAAATGGCGTATTAGGAAAAAAAGCAGCTATATGAGAAACCTTTTTCTTCATTCCATTAGATAGTGTTGATATAAAATTATTTAGTTTTTCTTCCAAATCAAAAATCTTAATTAATTCAAATATATTAGATTCTTCATTTATACAATATGCTTTTTTAACAAATTCAAAATACTCTAATATAGTCAAATCCTCAAATAAATAATATAATTCTGGAGAATATGTAAAATATTTATGTAATGATTTGTCACTTACATT
>ONEP01000235.1 GCA_900316875.1 Candidatus Ruminimicrobium bovinum | reverse complement strand
AGAATATTAAATCTTTTATTAGAATTTATAATTTTAAAAGGTGTGCCAAATAAAGAATTTATATTTTTCTTTGTTTCACATGAAACAATATAATTTAGGAATTATTATGCATTATGTTAAAGTAAAAACTATCCTTTCTGCAAAAAATGGAATGAAGCTTTATAGAGGTTGTTCTCATGGTTGTATATATTGCGATTCAAGAAGTAATTGTTATAATATGCAACATAAATTTGAAGATATAGAAATAAAAGAAAATGCAATAGAGTTATTAGAAAATGCTCTTAAAAGTAAAAGGAAAAAATGTATGATAGGTATGGGCTCAATGACAGATCCTTATATACCATTGGAAAGCGATATACAAAATACAAGAAAATCTTTAGAATTGATATATAAATATGATTGTGGAGCTACACTTATTACCAAATCTGTAAATGTTTTAAGAGATTTAGATATTTTAAAAGCAATAAATAGTAAAATAAAATGTGTTATTCAAATGACATTAACAACTGCAGATGAAAAACTTTGTAAAATAATAGAACCTAATGTAAGCAGTACTAAAGAAAGGTTTGAAACTTTAAAAATACTTAATCAAAACAGTATTCCCACTATTGTTTGGCTTACACCTATATTGCCATTTATAAACGATACTGAAGAAAATCTAATAGGTATATTGAATTATTGTATTAAAGCAAAAGTTTATGGAATAATATGTTTTAGTATGGGAGTAACTTTAAGAGAAGGAAACAGAGAGTATTTTTACAATAGATTAGATAAGTTTTTCCCCTCAATTAAAGAAAAATATATAAAAGAATATGGAAATAATTATATATTAAACAGCCCCAATAACAAATATTTAATGAATTTATTCTATAAAATCTGTGAACAAAATCATATAATTTGTGATAATAGCAAAATTTTTGAATACCTTAATGCTTTCGAAAGTAAAGAAATAAAAGAAGAACAGCAATTAGAATTGTTTTAAAGTAAATATATTAAGATGTTTCATGTGAAACAATTGTTAAAAAAAAGAATATGTATGAGTGAAAAACAAAATAATAAACAAATTAATAATTTTACAATAAAGAGGCTATTGATAATATAAAAGATAAAAAGAAATACGATATATATAATTCTTTATGGAAAGATAATAAGTTTTTTCATCGTTGTTTTTATAGAATGTTTCTGAAAAACACTGAATTTAAATTTAAAATATATAAAAGAGAAATAGAAAACAACAGTAAAATTTACAGATGTTTTGTTTGAGTTTCAAAATGCCGTAATCACAAAGTAGTGTTGATGTTGGACTTTTGGAAGAAATTGAGAAAGAAAATAAAAAAGTGATTTTTTTAGAATCAAAGTTCTTTAAATATTTTAGAGATATAACAGAAAAAACAAATTGATATACCAAAGGGATATTTTACTAATGATATGGGTAAGCAAATATATAGAAATAAAATGTCCTATTTGATAATTCGGAAATGTTATTAGATGAAAACAAACATTGTATGATTTCCCAAAAAAGAATGTTGTTATCTTGAATGAATAAAACAAATGATTTCTTATTATATAGGAATAAATAAGCTATTAAACTCTAAAGAATAAGTAAATTCTAAAAAATGTTCAAGTGGAAGATGTTAATTATAAAAAATTACAAAAAGTATATGATTGTTTATCTGATAATACTAAAAATGATTATAAAAACAAATTAAAAGAATTGTTAGGTAAAGAGAGTCTTGAAATATATTTAGGGGAAATATTAGTTGATAAAATCATTGGGGATTTTGAATTGGAAAGTGGCGGAGATAGTTGCTTTGAAGATATATTAAAAATATAAAATTTTAGCTCAAATATTAAATAAAAGTATAAAAATGATAAGGATAGTGAAGAAAAGTATAAAGATTTGTATTATGTTTTGAATGGTAGAATAGTGGTATTAGAAGCTCTCACATATTCTTTATTTAAAGATAAAAAGAGTAAGAAGTATATATCGGATGTTATAAAACAATATTATAAACTTGAATAGTTGTTTTGTTTCATATGAAACAGTAAATCACAATGTGTAATTGATTATTAAATAACAATGAATAGTTATAATTTATAAATATATTGTCTTTTATGTGTACCTATAAGAATATTCTTAAAGTTTTATGATAGATTCTGTTGCTAAATGGTATTAAATAATATATAATTGTTTCACATGAAACAAAGAATGTGGATTTTATTTGAATGATTTGTAATAAGGAAAATAACTAAAGATGAAGATTTAGCAGATTGTAGATAGTATGATAATAGTAATTTGTAGTTAAAAGTTTTAAGGTTGAATAGCCTTTTTTTTGTATGAATTATAGAAAAATTTATATCTTTATGCTATTATTTATGATAATAAAAACAATTATTTAGGAGATAATACAAATGGTTGATTACGGATTAAAGAATAGAGTGGTTATAATTACCGGTGCAAATAATCCGCAAGGAATTGGAGCAACAACAGCACTTGCTTTTGCTCGTGAAGAAGCAAAAATAGTTTTAGTATATAAAAGAATATTTAGACAATTTGATAAAAATAAGACAGATAACAATGGTGCAGACAGATATTTTAAGGCTAATGCAGAAAATGCAGATATTGTAGAGAGTAAACTAAAAGAAATGAAAGCTGATTATCTTGTTTTAGAAAGTGATATTTCTAATGAAGAAGATGTATCAAAAATCTATTCTAAAGTTATGGAACAATACGGAAAGATTGATGTTTTGGTTAATAATGCAGCAGACTGTGATATGGACGGGTTTGATACAATAGAAAAGATTACCCAAAAAGTGGTGGATGATACTTTTGCGGTTAATGTTCGGGGAAGTATTTTGATGATAAAAGAGTTTATTAAGTATCGCAATAATTATGGTAGGATTATAAATATTTCTACTGATTCGGCACAAATTTTTGCAGGTCAAATCACTTATGGAGCAAGTAAATCGGCATTGGAAGCACTTACTCGTAGCATTGCTCTTGAAGTGGGGAAATACGGATTTACGGTAAACTGTGTAGCTCCCGGACCTACTCAAACCGGGTGGATTGATGAAGAACTTGAAAAAACAGTTGTTCCGTTAATTCCTATAGGGAAACTAATTCTTCCGCAAGATATTGCCGAAACAATTTTGTTTTTGGCAAGTGAACAGGCAAAAATGATTACCGGACAAGTGATAAAAGTTTCCGGTGGTCATGCTATATGATTTTTTAAGTTAGCAAATAGAAAGACTGAAATATAAAATTTTATTATTATAATTATATATATCTTAAAAAGTTGAAAATAATATAGATAATAATATATAATTGTTTCATGTGAAACAAATTAAGAATTGGAGCTGTTGTGGATTTTTTACTTGTATTTATTGTAGGATGTCTTATAAGTGTTTTTGGGTTTGCTTTTATATATGCTGTATCTCCAAAACAGTTAAAAATACAAATTGTTAACAATCAACCAATAGTAACAATATATACAAGTTGTTTTTTCTTGCCGTTTACAACAAAAATAAGAAAGTATAAAGATTTGCAAGAAGCATATATTAAAAATAGGATAGAAAATGGTAAAAAATCTTATTATACTGTTTATAATTTAGTGTTAAGATTTTTAAAAGAAACAATAGTATTATTTAAAGGAAATGAAGATAAAAAAGAATTGTTGAAATATTGTAAAAAAATTAATCAGACTATAACTTCTTTTAAAGATTGTTTTATTAGTGAACCTACAATTATAAGTAAAAAAACAGCAGTATCAATTGTATTGCTTTTATCTCCTCTATTAATATTTATTCCTCCAAAGCATAGTAGAAATAGTTATATAACTGATATTAGCAACAATTTTTATATATATTTAGTAGCAACCGGTATACTTATAACATTTATGGTTTTAAGTATAATAATAAATCTTTTTATAAATGCAAAAAATAAAAATGATATTTCAGAGTATAAAAACTATAAAGACTATAACATAAAAGAAAATACGGATATAGATGCTGAAGCTAAAAGAATAAATGATTTTATAATAAAATAAATATATGATTTGTTTCATGTGAAACAACATTACAATTGAAGAAAAATAAAGAAGTAGAGAGAAGATAAAAGAAATGGTAGAAGATTTAAAAGTTGGAAGATTAATAATGCTGGATGTTAATAGAAGTATAAATGTATAGAATGGAATTAATATTTGAATTTTTTAAGCAATAAGAAATAAAAATTTTAACGGTAATTATTATATATTATCTATACATTCTTACTAATCATTTATCGTTGTTGTTAATTATAAATAATATAGTGTAGTTAATAGGAGAATTACTATGAGCAAAGTAATTACTATCGCAAATCAGAAAGGTGGGGTAGGAAAAACTACAACCGCCATAAATCTTGCAGCAAGTTTGGCACATTTAGGACAGGAATGTTTATTGATAGATATGGATCCTCAAGGAAACACTACCAGTGGTTTAGGAATAGATTTATCCGGTATTAATAAAACTATTTATAATGTTCTTATTGATGATGTTGCATTGGGAGATATATTAAGAAGTACAGAGATGGATTGGTTAGATGTGGCTCCTGCAAATATGGATTTAAGCGGT
>ONEP01000238.1 GCA_900316875.1 Candidatus Ruminimicrobium bovinum | reverse complement strand
TTCCATACCTATGGTGGCAATTACCGGAAATGTTCCTACTTCTTTAATAGGTAAAGACAGTTTTCAGGAAATAAATATTACGGGTGTAACTTTACCGATAACAAAACATAATTATTTTGTCAGTAAAATAGAAGAACTTGCCGATACAATAAGAGAAGCATTTAAAATTGCAAAATCAGGCAGACCGGGTCCTGTATTAATAGATATTCCAAAAGATGTTCAGGTTGCGGAATATGATTTTGAATTTAAGGGAACAGTTGAAAGTTATAAGCAGAAAAAAACATCGGATAAACAAATAGAAACGGCAATAGAACTTATCGATAAAGCTCAAAAACCTTATATTTATATAGGCGGTGGTGTAATAACAGCCGGTATAAGTAAAGAAGTAAAAAAACTTGCGGAAAAAATTGACGGCTATATAGGTTGCACTTTTATGGGACTTTCCGCAATAGAAAATTCATATCAAAGGTTTCTCGGTATGCAGGGTATGCACGGACAATATGAATCTTCAATGGCAAATAAAGAGGCGGACCTTGTAATAGGAATTGGTGTCAGGTTTAGTGACAGGGCAACGGGAAATGTTAAAAAATATTCAAAGAATGCAAAAATTATACAACTTGATATCGACTCTTCCGAAATAAATAAAAATATTAAAGCCGATGCGGGTATTGCAGGTGATATAAAATATACAATTTCAAAAATATTGCAAAAATGCAAGAAACAAAAACATCATCAATGGGAAAAACTTATAACCGATTTGAAAATTAAAAGTAAAGAAATTTCTAAAAAAATAAATGTTGTTAAAAGTAATAAAATTAGACCTAAACAGATTTTTGATATAATAAATAAAATTAAAAATAAAAATACTGTCATTGCCACCGATGTCGGGCAACATCAAATGTGGGCTGCGCAATGGACAAAATTTGAATTTCCGAGAAAATTTGTATCAAGCGGCGGGCTTGGTACAATGGGGTTCGGTTTAGGCGCTGCAATAGGTGCTTGTATCGGTGATAAAAATAAAACAATTTTAATTACCGGTGACGGCAGTTTCGGTATGAATTTAAATGAACTTGCAACGGCTGTCAGTTACAAAATTCCGGTAATAATAGTTGTTATAAATAACGGTGTTTTGGGTATGGTTCGTCAATGGCAAACGTTGTTTTACGGGAAAAGATATTCAAATACCGTTCTTGCAAGAAAAACGGATTTTGTTAAACTTGCGGATGCTTTCGGGCTTAAAGGGGAACGAGTAACAACTGCAGAACAATTTGAAAATGCTTTAAAAAAAGCATTTAAAACAAATTTTCCTTACATTATTGATACCGTAATTGATATGGATGAATTTGTGCTTCCCATGCTTCCGCCGGGAGGTTCGATAGAAGATATTATTACGGAAAAACAAAAGATTTGAAGTATAGAGGGAAAGAGGTATAGAGGTATAACGACGAAAATTGCCAAAAGGCAATTTTGAGGTTGATGGAAGAATAGAAGTATAGAAGGCTAACGACAATGAAAATAAAATTGTCTTTGCGAACGAATGTAAAACAATCTATGTCGTTAAGTTGTTTGTAGTTTCTATACATCTTTACATCCATACATCCATACATCAGAATTTGCGTAGCAAATTTTTGGGGGTAAAATGAAACGTTTTGTAATTGCCGCTTTAGTAGAAAACAAATACGGTGTTTTAACAAGAGTTGCAGGTCTTTTTATGAGAAGAGGTTTTAATATAGATTCTTTAACCGTAGGTGAAACGGAAAACTCTCAACTTTCAAGAATAACGGTTACGCTTCGCGGAGACGAATATGATAAAGACCAACTTATAAATCAATTAAGAAAATTACAAAATGTTAAAAACGTTAAGCATATTGACGACAAACAAAGTATTGAAAGAGAACTTGTTCTTATAAAAATTAAAAATTCACCGAAAAATCGCAGTGAAATTTTAGCGGTAACCGAAATTTACAGGGCAAAAATAGTTAATTACAGTTTGAAAACAATATGCGTTGCAATGACCGGAAAACCGTCTAAAATAAATGCTTTTATTGAAATTGTTCGTCCGCTCGGTATTGTTGAACTTTGCAGAACAGGTGTTGTTGCACTTGAAAGAAATAAAGCTATTTATGATGTATAATAACGTCAGCTGAAGAGCTGAAAAGCTGAGGAGCTGAGAGTTTAACGACAAACTGTAACGGTAAGGTTATAGGATTATGGGATGAACGATAATTTGTAACAAAACAGTAAAATATATATAAAAGAGGAGAAAAAAATGCAAAACATTTATTATCAAAAAGATTGTAATTTGGCAAAACTTAAAGGAAAAACCGTTGCTATTATCGGTTACGGTTCGCAAGGTCATGCACATGCACTTAATTTAAAAGAATCGGGTATAGATGTTATAGTCGGGCTTTATAAGGGTTCTAAAAGCTGGCAAAAAGCGGAAAAACAAGGTTTAAAAGTTTATACTGCAGATGAAGCTGCAAAAAAAGCAGACGTCATAATGATACTTATTAACGACGAAAAACAGGCAAAATTATATAAAGAAAGTATTGAGCCAAACCTTAAAGAAGGCAAAACAATAGCTTTTGCACACGGTTTTAATATTCATTTCGGTTGTATAAAACCGCCTAAAAACGTTAATGTTATAATGATTGCACCCAAAGGTCCGGGGCATACCGTAAGAAGCGAATATTTGGCAGGTAAAGGTGTTCCGTGTTTGGTTGCTGTTGAACAAAATGCTACGGGTGATGCACTTGAAATTGCACTTGCTTATGCACTCGGTATAGGCGGAGCAAGGGCAGGTGTTATTGAAACAACTTTCCGTATTGAAACCGAAACCGATTTGTTCGGTGAACAGGCAGTTTTATGCGGCGGAGTTTGTGCGTTAATGCAGGCAGGTTTTGAAACTTTGGTAGAAGCAGGTTATGACCCCAGGAATGCTTATTTCGAATGTATTCACGAAATGAAATTGATTGTGGATTTAATATATCAAAGCGGTTTTGAAGGTATGAGATATTCAATTTCAAATACCGCGGAATACGGCGATTACACAACAGGGCCTAAAATAATTACCGAAGAAACCAAAAAGACAATGAAAAAAATTCTTAAAGATATTCAAGACGGAACATTTGCAAAAGCATTTTTACTTGATATGTCGGAAGCCGGCGGACAAGTTCATTTTAATGCAATGAGAAAACTTGCCGCAGAACACCCCAGCGAAAAAGTAGGTAAAGAAATAAGAAAACTTTACAGCTGGAGCGACGAAGATAAATTGATAAACAATTAAAATTCTTTGAATTTTAATTGTTGCTGATAGGATGATAAGCCGAGAAGCTTAAAAGTTATAATGACTCAGCTAAAATTTGCATAGCAAATTTTGGAGGTAAAATGGTTAAAGATAAAATTGTAGAGGGCTCGCATAATGCACCGCACAGAAGCTTATATCATGCTTTGGGAATAACAAAAGAAGAACAGGCAAAACCTTTTATAGGTATTGTAAGTTCTTATAATGAAATTGTTCCCGGACACATGAATATAGATAAAATAGTTGAAGCCGTAAAACTCGGTGTAGCAGCAGCGGGCGGAACACCGATAGTGTTTCCGGCAATTGCCGTTTGTGACGGTATTGCAATGGGACATAATGGTATGAAATACTCCCTTATTACCCGTGATATGATAGCAGATTCTACCGAGGCTATGGTATTGGCACACGGTTTTGACGGGCTTGTTATGGTTCCAAATTGTGATAAAAATGTTCCCGGTTTGCTTATGGCAGCCGCAAGGGTAAATATCCCTGCAATTTTTGTCAGCGGCGGTCCGATGCTTGCCGGTAAAGTAAACGGTAAAAAAACAAGTCTTTCCGGAATGTTTGAAGCGGTTGGTGCTTTTAAAGCAGGTAAAATTAGTGAAAAAGAACTTCAAAATTATGAAGAAAAAACTTGTCCGACATGCGGTTCTTGTTCGGGAATGTACACGGCAAATTCAATGAACTGTTTGACCGAAGTTTTAGGTATGGGACTTAAAGGTAACGGAACAATCCCTGCGGTATATTCGGCAAGAATAGAACTTGCAAAACATGCAGGTATGCAGATAATGGAACTTGTTAAGAAAAACATTCGTCCTCGTGATATTATGACAAAATCCGCAATAAAAAATGCTTTAACGGCAGACATGGCACTGGGTTGTTCAACAAACAGTATGTTACATCTTCCCGCAATTGCAAACGAATGCGGAGTGGAATTTAATTTGGATATGGCAAACGAAATAAGTCAAAAAACACCTAACCTTTGTCATTTGGCTCCGGCAGGTCACACATATATGGAAGATTTAAATGAAGCCGGCGGAGTATATGCCGTTTTAAAAGAGTTAACAAAACTTAATTTAATAGATACATCCGTTATGACTTGTACAGGTAAAACATTGGGTGAAAACATTGAAAATGCCGTAAATTCTAACACGGAAATTATAAGAACCGTAAATAATCCTTACAGTAAAACGGGCGGAATTGCTGTTCTTAAAGGAAATCTTGCACCAGACGGTTGTGTAGTTAAAAGAAGTGCGGTAGCACCCGAGATGTTAAAACATGAAGGACCTGCAAAAGTTTATGACAGTGAAGAAGAAGCTATAGCTGCAATTTATGCAGGTAAAATAGTTAAAGGTGATGTTGTGGTTATAAGGTATGAAGGTCCCGCAGGCGGTCCCGGTATGCGTGAAATGTTAAGCCCGACATCCGCAATCGCGGGTATGGGGTTAGACAAAGATGTTGCACTTATCACCGACGGCAGATTTTCCGGTGCTACAAGAGGAGCATCTCTCGGACATGTTTCTCCCGAGGCGGCTTCCGGCGGTTTAATTGCTTATGTTAAAGACGGAGATATTATTTCAATAAATATTCCCGAATATAAAATAGAATTAAAAGTTTCGGATGAAGAAATTAAAAAAAGAAAACAGACAATGCAAATAAAAAAGAAAACGGGTATCGGCGGTTGTTTGGCAAGGTATGCCGCACAGGTAAGTTCTGCAGACAAAGGTGCAATAATAAATAAATTTTTGCGTTAGCAAAAAATTGTTTGAGGACAACTGATTGGCTTTAAACCATAAGATAAAAATTTTGCTTTGCAAATTTTTTTGTTGCAAAAAAAAATTTTTTTTAATATAATAATTAAATTATGAATATAGTAATTATTGTTTGTTTAATTTTAGTTACGATATCCATTGTAGTTGCGACGGTGTTTTTGGTTATAACGCTCGTGCAGCTTTTGCAAACCGTGAAAAAAGCGGATAAAATTTTAAATGAAGTTGATAACGATATTGAAACTGTTAGGTCTTTTTATCAAAGTGTAGTGACCGTCGGGAATTTAATTCCTTCAAAAACTTTGCAGGTATTGTTAAATATTATTCCGAAGTTTAAAGGTTTGGTTTGTAAAAAAAACAAAAATTCGGAGGAAAATAATGGATAACAAAGATTCTTTAGGTTTGTTTTTGGCAGGTGCAATTATAGGTGCTGCAATAGGTATTTTGTTTGCGCCTAAAGCCGGTAAAGAAACAAGAGAAGATTTAAAAGAACTAAGTGACGATATAGCCGAAAAGATAAGAGAAAAAGGTAAAGTTGTTGTAGAAGAAAACAAAGGTAAAGTAGCGGAAGCTGTTCAAAAAATAAAAAATGCCGTAAAGTCCAAAAAAGAAACGACCGAAGAAGTTGAAGATTTGGATGACGAATTGATAGAAGAATAGTTTTGGGTGGTGCTGAGGTAGCTCAGTCGGTAGAGCAAAGGTCTGAAAAACCTTGTGTCGGCAGTTCGATTCTGCCCCTCAGCACCATGTTCTTTATAAAGCCGAGGTGGTGGAATTGGCAGACACGTGAGACTCAAAATCTCAAGTTACTCCGGTGACGTGCGGGTTCAAGTCCCGCCCTCGGCACCAATGACGGTTTATTAATTAGGTTATATGGCTATAAGTTTTAATTTATAAAAAAGCAGAAATTTAAAAAATTTCTGCTTTTTCTTATTGTTGTGCTTTTTGCTCTACAATCTTATATCCCGATAACCTAAATAAATTTGCTTTGTAAAATTCTTAATTGATATAATATATGAATATTTATTTTAAGGAAACAAAATGAACAATATAAGAAATTTTTGCATAATAGCACATATTGACCACGGAAAAAGCACGCTTGCCGACAGACTTTTGGAATATACCGGAACAATTTCAAAAAGAGAAATGAAAGATCAAATTCTCGACGGTATGGAACTTGAAAGAGAAAGAGGTATTACGATAAAAGCCAAAGCCGTCAGAATGCAGTATAAAGATAAAGACGGCAAAGAATATATTTTAAACCTCGTGGATACTCCCGGTCATGTTGATTTTACTTATGAAGTATCCCGTGCACTTGAAGCATGCGAAGGGGCACTGCTTGTTATAGATGCATCGCAAGGTGTTGAAGCGCAAACGCTTGCAAATACAATGCTTGCAAAAAATGCAAACCTCAAAATAATTCCCGTAATAAATAAAATAGATTTGCCTACCGCCGACGTAGATTCTGCTTATGAACAGATGAAGGAAGGTCTTGGAGTTGACGGTGAACCTATACTTGCAAGTGCAAAAGAAGGTATAGGAATAAATGAAATTGTAGATTCCGTTATTGCAAATATACCCGCACCGAAAGGTAAAAAAGAAGAGCCGTTATCGGCATTGATATTTGATTCTTTTTACGATTCTTATAAAGGTGTTGTTATTATTATAAGAGTTTTTGACGGAACAATAAAAAAAGGAATGAAAGTAACTTTTATGGCTTCAGGTGCACAATATGAAGTGCTTGAAGTAGGATATATGAAAATAAAACCGGTTGAATCGGACGGGCTTTCGGCAGGTGAAGTAGGTTTTGTTGTTGCGGGTATAAAAACAATACAGGATGTAAAAATAGGTGATACTATTACCGAAACCGCACGTCCTACAACACATCCGCATGCAGGTTATAAAGAAGTTAATCCTTTTGTGTTTGCAGGGCTTTACCCGTATAGCACATCCGACTACGACAGTTTAAAAGTTGCACTTGAAAAATTACAATTATCCGATGCTTCACTGACATATATTCCGGAAACTTCCGTTGCTTTAGGTTTCGGCTACAGGTGCGGCTTTTTGGGACATTTACATTTGGAAATTGTTCGTGAAAGATTAGAGAGAGAATTCGGACTTAACCTTTTGGTTACCGCACCCAATGTTATATATAAAATAAAAACAAAAAATCAGATGATAACGATAGATAATCCCGCAAAATTTCCCAACAATGCCGAAATTCAGGAAATTTGGGAACCTTATGTTTTGGCAACAATAGTATCCCCGACGGAATATCTCGGTTCTTTGATGGATTTGTGCCAAAAGAAAAGAGGCAAACAGATTGATATGAAATATGTCAATATGAAAATAGCAATATTGAAATATGAAATACCGTTGGCCGAAATTATAGTCGGTTTTTACGATGCATTGAAATCCGTTTCAAAAGGTTATGCCTCATTTGATTATGAACATATAACACCGCAACTCGGTGATTTGGTAAAACTTGAAATACTTGTTAACGGTGAAGTCGTTGATGCGTTTTCGGTTATAGTTCATAAAGATAAAGCACAAACAGCGGCACATTTTTTAACGGAAAAATTAAGAGGAATTATACCGCGCCACATGTTTGAAATACCTATACAGGCAAGAATAAACAATAAAATTATAGCAAGGGAAACAATTTCCGCCATGAGAAAAGATGTTCTTGCAAAATGTTACGGCGGTGATATAACAAGAAAAAGAAAGCTTCTTGAAAAACAAAAAGAAGGAAAAAAGAAAATGAGACAATTCGGTAAAGTTGAACTTCCGCCGGAAGCTTTTGTGGCAGTTTTACAAATAGATAAATAATTAAAATATTAAATACAAAATGATATAATAAAAAGGTTATAAGTAAATATTTGCTTAACAGAGGAATAAAATGAATTTTCAAGAAATTATTATGAAGCTTCATAAATATTGGTCTAAAGAGGGATGTTTAATATGGCAACCTTACGATTTGGAAAAAGGAGCGGGAACTTTTAACCCTGCAACATTTTTAAGATGTTTGGGACCTAACCCGTGGAAAGTTGCTTATGTTGAACCTTCAAGAAGACCTACCGACGGA
>ONEP01000255.1 GCA_900316875.1 Candidatus Ruminimicrobium bovinum | reverse complement strand
TTCAAGTGAAGCTTGTCTTATAGTCTCTCTCATTGAAAGTATTGTAGCTTCTCCAACTTCATTTGCAGATTCTGTTGCAAGTGAAACCGAGTCGTAGATACCGTTTGCAAAGCACATAGTGATATACTTACCAAGCTGCATGAATACTTTTGAAGGTGAACTAATCTTACCAGTAACCTCTACTCCATGCTTTGCAGCAAGAACCATGTCAGCAGCAGACTTAATAATAAGGTCAGAAGATTTAGCATCAGCCAAACCAAATGCAAATCCCTGTCCACAGTAAATACCACCATTATAGAATTCTTCACGGAATTGACCAATTTCGTTTACTGCGGCTTCCATAGCATCGTGGGTAATATCAGTAACAAACGTCATACGCTCGTTAATACCTTCACCAGCATTATCCATCATATTTTCGCCGTATTCATCGAATCCACTGGAATATAAATCCCATGAGGCGTCGCTTTCATTGAAGAAGTTTTCCATACGCTGATTAAGAGCATTAACGCCATCTTCAGTTGTAAGGTCGAGGTCAGACCACATAGATTCCATTGACTCAATGTTAAATCCGTCACCCATCATATTGTTAATATCAATAAATTGTCCGTTAGAAACCATATCTGTAAGCTCATCAGAACTAAACATTGATGATAGTTTATTTCCAAATACATTCTTTATAGAAGAGAAATCAGCATTTTTAAACGTTCCTCCTATATTATCTACATATTTCTTTACTGTATCAGCAATTCTATCTTCATCAATATCAATGAATTCAGTAGCTACAGCGCTTCCACCGTTTTTAAGATTTTCAAAAGCCTCGAACGCTTTACGTCTTGCTTCGGCATTCTTTTCCAATAAAGCAGCTTGTTCTTCGAGTTCAGCTTGCTTTGACCAGTATTCAGGTGTAAGTACAATATCATCCCAGTCATCTAAACCAAATACTTTTCTGAAAGCGAACTGCGCTTCAGGAGTGAGGTTTTCGATTATCATACCAACAATAGCATTACCCATGTTCTTAAATAATTTCTTACCATTTTCCTGAACCTTCAGCATCACAAGGGCACAGAATCCAAGAAATGCCTTAGAAGCTCTGTCAGCAGCGTTAATAAGTTCTGGTCCTTGATTATTGAATTCATCAGCAACACTGTTTAAAGCCACAATTAACGTTGTAAAGAGGTTTGTAACAAGTTCAGGCACTATGTTTACAAGTCCAGTAGACCAAGCAACGATAGCAGCACTAACACTTTCTAAGAAGAGTGTTGTCAAGTCTGCTACACCGTTTACTATCTCATTACGTACGTTACCTCTATGGTGACCACCGCCGCTATCAGAAGCAATCATTCTAAAGAATTCAACAAGTTTATTAAGTAAATTTGGAAGTTTATCAATTAAGTCAGTAAGAGCTTCCTCAAAAGCCTTAAATCCATAACCGGCAGCTAAGAACGTTGCAGCAACGGAGGCAATTACAGCAGCTATACCGAGTAATATACCCAGTCCAGCTCTTGTCTGGTCAACCTGTCCTACAACCGCACCGATAATTGCTAATACTCCCATTAATACACTTAATACGATTGTGATTTGTTTGAATTGTTTAAGTGATTCAGAGTCTAAACCCTTCATATTCTTCATAGTGTATCCAATAGCTGCAAAGAGTCCTGCAATAGCAGCAACGATACCAGCAACAGCCCAGAACGAGCCGCCACCACCGCTTGTGGAACTAAACGACCTATCCGAATTCGATTGACGTCCTTGTAAGAGATTAACACCTGTGATGTTCTTTGAACTTGCAAAGTTTACAGTCTTATCAAGTAATCCAACTACTACAGTTATACCACTTATAAATATAAGTAGCCATTTAGTAATGCTTTGGAAGTCCTTAATTGCAGATTGACCGACTTCGCCCATCTTATGCATGTCGGCAAGTTCTCTGAGAAGAGGTATAAATCCAGCTCTCATAAGAATAGCAAAAGATATAAATAGTCCAGTTATACCCTTAAATGGATTTGTCTGTAACTGATTGTTATTATTTCCAAATTTATTTATAGCAGTAATTATAGCACCAAATGCAAGTATGGGAACTGTGAGCCATGTCATGACTTTCATTGCCCTTTCAACAGCACTTGTCTTAACGTCTTTTACAGCATCAAGAACTTTTCTGAAAGAACTTATTAACATACTAACAACTATTCCAAGAGATACAAACGTTAATGCTAAGCCACTTAAACCTGTCATCTTAGAATTAAGTTTAGTCATGTAATATGCAAGTAAAGTAAATATTGTTACTAACAATCCTATATTAAGTGTTACTTTAGTCATGACTATCAGGTTATAATTATTTGAATTTACAAGTGAATACATTATAAGTACACTCTTTATAAGTGTTGCTATAACTTGTCCAATGGCAATTAAAGTTAACGCCATTTGAGGAATATTTAAGTTTATTATTCTTGAATTACTATAGGAAGCGGCTTTACTAAACAATGCCTTAAGCACTACTATAAGACCGACAATAAGAGTAACAGTCAGAACTAATCCAGACACTATGTCCATAATTCTTTCTGCGTTATAACCATAATGTTCAAGTCCAGCAAAGACTATCATCATTACAGCTATTGAACCGACTATTTCCACAATAGCATCAGCAAATGTTTTGAATCTTTCAGCGTCAGCTTTCTTACCATATTTCTTTATAGTGAGTCCGATACTCTGGAACATTTTACCGATACTGCTTGTCATGTCGCCAATACCCTTGTTCATCTTTGCAGTTGACCAAAGCCATTTAATTGACATATAGGTAAAGATAATATGTGACATCATTGAAAATATATCATCAATATCTTTTCTATCAATACTCTTAAAGCCTTCTACTAATCCCTTCATAAATTCTGAAGTTTTAGTATAAGCATTTTGGAATATATCTACACCAGCACCGAATATACTTTCAATAGTTTCTTTAAGTTTTGTAAGCCAAGAACCACTAAGAATATCTTCTTTAAAGAATTCTTTTATCTTCTCAAGCCAAGAAGCACCGTCTTCTGAATTCTTGCTGAAGTCTTTTACCTTATCAGATAACTTGCCAAACACTTCTATGGCTTTATCAGCAGCAGTTCCTGCAAAGTCACTAAACTTATTAAATCCATCTATAAGCTTCTCACCAATCCATGTAGCGACTGTCTTTAAAATATCAATAAACTTATCCCAGACTCCAGTTTCTTTGAGTTTAGTATAAATCTTTTCGATACCGTTTACAACAGCCTTAATGGAATTGCCAATAGCTTTAAGAATATCATTTACTAATTTACTATCTCTTGCTTTGTTAATTATTTTAGCAAGTAAATTTATAGCTGTTCCGAGAGCTTTAGCTATACCTATTAATACCTTTGCTCCGACTTTAAATACCGTAAACAAAGCATCAAATATAGGTCTTAACTTCTGAGCTCTTGGTGCTGAAATATAAAGCTTATCAGATAGGTCAGCTATCTTACCAGTAATTGTATTGATACCCTCAAGTATTGAATGGTCTCCAAAAGTACCAGTAAGAGAGTTAAATATAACTTTAAGTAGATTACTACCACTACCAGCAATATTCTTTACAACTCTTATAACGTCGTATAACGAATCAATTATAAGCCAAATTGCAGTTGGTTTGGTTTGTGCCTTAGCGATTGGACCAATAAACCCTTCTGTAGCTTCACCAGCTTGCTCAGCGCTATCTGCGGCTTGCTGCATTACGGCATCCCATGTATAACCGCTGTCTATAAATAAGTCAACAGCAGCCTGCACATGTTCGTACGATTCACCAAGAGCTTCTATATTGCGTACACGGTCTTCACCGTTACCGAGGTCACCAACTTCCCAAATCTGTTTAGCAAGCTCGATTTCTCTTTCAGTAAACTTTACTATTTCCTCGACTTTTTCAGCTGTAT
>ONEP01000239.1 GCA_900316875.1 Candidatus Ruminimicrobium bovinum | reverse complement strand
TTGAAATTACGGATGAACGCCTGACTACCGTACAAGCCGTAAGAATGTTGACCGAGGAAGCAAATGTTTCAAGAGAAAAAAGAAAAGGTGTTCGGGATAAAATAGCGGCAACTTTTATTTTACAAACTTATTTGGATATACATTCGGTTTAACAAATGAAATATTACATATTAGTTTTTATTTATGTTTTTCTCGACCAAATAACAAAATTACTTGTTATAAAAAATATCCCGTATAACTCTTTTATAAAAATAAACGAGTTTTTTAATTTGGTAAATATTTCAAATACCGGTATTGCTTTCAGTTTGTTTCAGGGGAAAAATATTTTTTTTATAATATCGACAATATTAATTGTTTGTTGTTTGATATTTTTTATTAAAAAAAACAAATCGATTTTAACAAAGTTACAAATGCATTCTTTGTTACTTGTAATATCGGGCGGTTTAGGCAATTTGATTGACAGGTTTGTTCGAGGATATGTTGTTGATTTTATAGATATAGGTTATAAAGAAGTTTACAGATGGCCGTCTTTTAATATTGCCGATTCTTGTGTTTGTATAGGTGTAACTTTATTTGTTTTTTCTGCTTTTATAAGTAAAGATAATAAATTAAAATAAAGTTATATTTATAAATTTGTAGCTTAAAAGGACAATTTCTTTTTATGATTAAAAATACGGTGAAAAAAATTTTATGTCTTAATTTTATATTTCTTTTAATAATGAGTTTGAACAGAATAATATTTACTTTTTATTATTCTAAAATTTCCGAATTAACTCCTTATTTTAACGATTTGATACAAGCTTTTATTTTGGGTATTCGTTACGATATGGCTGTTTTAGGATATATGAATACCGTAGTAAGTTTGGCTTTTGTTGTGTTTTGGTTTATAAACGGTAAAAAATTATTTTTGAAATTTATAAAAAGTTTAAAGTATTATTACAGTATATTTTTCGGCAGTATTGTTGTTTTATTATGTATAGATTTCGGTTTTTATTCATATTTTCAAAATCACATGAATATTTTAATGTTCGGCGTTTTTGAAGATGATACGGCGGCTTTGTTTTCTACAATATCCGAAAATTATCCTGTTGTTTTGGTTGGAATAGGTTTTATATCAATTTTTGTTTTTATATATTTCCTGTCAAAGTTTATTTTGGAAAAAAATGCAACATGTTTTTATTTTAATAATAAAACAAAAATTTATAAAAAAATTATTTTTACAATTTGTTTGGCTGCAATAAATGTTATGATATGCAGAGGTTCTTTCGGACTTTTTCCGTTAGGTGTTGATAATGCCGAAGTTTCTGCAAATACGTTTATAAATAAAGTTGCAATAAACGGAATATATACGTTACAGGCCGCAATTGAAGCAAGGTCAAAAGAAAATAAAGGGCTTGATTATATTTCATCGGTCGGTTATTCAAAAAATAATATGGCACAAGCTTTCAGTGATTATACGGATGTTGATATAAACTCAATAGATAAAACAAATCCAGAGCAAATATTATTTAGAACAACAAAATACAATAAAATTGCGGAACAAACAAAACCTAATGTCGTTTTTATAGTTATGGAATCTTTCGGAACGGATTTAATGCACTATGACAGCCAAACTTTTAATGTTTTGGGAGAATTAAAAAAACATTTACAACAAGATACTGTTTTTTATAAATTTATTCCCGGCAATATGGGAACAATCGGCAGTTTGGAAGCGGCAATTACAAACCTTGCAAGGTTACCTTTATCAAAGTTTTTATGTCAATCAAAATATGCTTACAATAAATATTTTTTCTCCGGTCCCATGCCTTATAAAAATAACAATTACCAAACTGTTTTTATGTATGGCGGAAATTCAGGTTGGAGAAATTGTCAAACATATATGCCGAGTTTGGGTTTTGATAAAGTTATAGGTGAAGGCAGTATGCCGAAAGAATATGAAAGAAACCAATGGGGTGTTTTTGACGAATATTTGTTTGATTATATTTTTAAAGTTTTGGATGATGGTAATAAAAGTAAATTTATTTATGTTATGACAACTTCAAACCATCCGCCGTTTTCTTTACCTTCACAATATAAGCAACCGTATCCTTTGGAATTAAACGAACAATTAAATAAAGATATTACCGGTGATATGAAACTTGCTAAAATGAGGTTTGCAACTTATCAATATTCATGCCAAAAAGCAGGTGAATTTTTAACACGTTTAAAAAATTCAAAATATGCAGATAATACCATAGTTGCAATAACAGGTGATCATAATTTTTGGAGTGCATTCAGCTATCCTATAGAGCGTAAACTTGATGAAATGAGTGTTCCTTTTTATTTATATATACCTCAAAAATTAAAACCTGCTAAAATTGATACGACAGTTGTCGGCTCACATACCGATATTTTACCGACGTTATATGAACTTTCTTTATCAAGTACAACTTATTGGGCAATGGGGAATAATTTATTGGCGGATACAGCAAAAGATAATATTGCTTCAAATTGTTTGGGTTCAATAATGACGAAAGATAATTTTGTTATATATGATTTTGCTTCCGGTAAAGAAAAATATTTTACGTGGAATGTTTCCGATAACAGAAAAATTGTTTCGACGGAAGAAAATGAAGAACATAAAAAAATGGTTAAGCGGTTTAAATCATCCGTTGCAATTGCATATTATATGTTAAATAGAAAAGAAAATATTATAAAATAGAGGAAAGAAATGAGTATATTTGAAATTATTATGTTGTTATGCTTTGCAAGTGCATGGCCTTTTTCAATAAGAAAATCTTATGTATCCCGTCAAAATGCCGGTAAAAGTTTGCTTTTTATGTATATAATTGAATTCGGTTATTTGGCAGGGATGCTGCATAAGTTATTTTATAATTTGGATGCTGTTTTTTGTTTGTATGTGTTTAATTTTACCTTGATACTTATTGATATTATGCTATACTACAGAAATGCCATGTTAGCCGAAAAAGCAAGAAAAAAACTTCAAACACAATAATTTACTTATTGCTGATTATAAAAATTATTATGATAATTTCTGTTTAGTTTGTCGCTAAACTTTCAGTTTCTCAGCCCTCAGCCCTCAGCCCTAAACTGTCTTTATTTATAAGCTGCCTTTCTTAATCCACTGTAAATTTCTGCATTTCGGGAAAGCCGAACATGTTAAAAACGGTCCTCTTTTACCCATTCTTTTAAGCATAGGACTGCCGCATTTTTCACATTTGATATCCGTTTTTTCCGGCTCGGGTTTTATTACTTTATTTCCGTTTTTATCCAATGAAAATGTAGTTTTACATTCCGGATAATGTTCGCATGCAAGGTAAGGTCCTCTAAAGCCCTTTTTCTTTAAAAGTATTCCGCCGCATTTTGGACATTTTTCATCGGTTTTTTCAGGTTCGTTACTTACTTTATTTCCGTCTTTATCAACGGAAAATGTGGTTTTACATTCGGGGTATCCCGTGCATGCCATAAAAGGACCGCGTCTGCTGTCCCTTATAACCATGGGTTTTCCGCATTTTGGGCAGACCTCATTTGTAGCTTTAGGTTCAATTTTTTGTCTTGTTGCACCTTCGGCATCGGTTAAATGTTTTTCAAAAGGTTTATAAAATTTTTTCAAAACGTCCTGACATTTAAGTTTGTTTTCCGCAATATCATCAAATTCTTCTTCTATATCCGCGGTAAATTTAT